>DASXRO010000107.1:0-1922 GCA_036506555.1 Gaiellaceae bacterium | reverse complement strand
CTACGACCGCATCGAAGTCGTCGTCCACCCGACATCGATCGTTCACGCGCTCGTGCGGTTCCGTGACGGCGCCGCGCTCGCGCACCTCGGCTACCCGGACATGCGAGTTCCCATTTCCTACGCCCTCACGTACCCCGAGCGGGCGAACACGCCGATCGCGCCGCTGGATCTCTCCTCAGGCCTGATCCTCGAGTTCTCGGCGCCGGACGAGGAGGCCTTTCCGTCCCTGGCGCTCGCGCGTGCGGCGGGGGAAGCCGGCCGTAGCATGCCGTGCGTCCTCAACGCCGCGAACGAGGTGGCCGTCGCAACGTTCCTGGACGGCCGCTTGCCCTTCCTCGGCATCCCGGAGGTCGTGGAGCGGACGCTCAACGCGATCGAAGCGGTCGAGGCGCGCGACCTCGACGACCTCACGGCGATCGACGCCGAAGCTCGCCGCGTCGCCTCGGCCCACACACGGGAACTGGTGCATTGAGGAAGGGGGTCGGCATCAGCTGAACATCGCCGTCTCCATCGGAGGTCTCGCGTTCCTGATTCTCATTCACGAGGCCGGGCACTTCTTCGTGGCACTTGCCGTTCGCATGCGCCCGCGGCGCTTTTACATCTTCTTCCCGCCCGCGCTCGTCAAGCGCGTCCACAACGGGATCGAATACGGCATTGGGTCGATCCCGCTCGGGGGCTACGTGAAGATCCCGGGGATGCACAAGCCCGCGGCGGGCGACCTCGACGCCCAGTTCGGGCGGGCGCTGGACGAGGCGCCGTGGCTCGAGCGGCACATCACGCCCGTCAAGGCTGCTCTGGATGAGAGCCGGCTCGAGGAGGCGCGTGCGGCCCTTTCCGAGCTGAGGGCCGCCGTGGAGCGCGCCGGACTCTCCGAGCCCGCGCGACGGAGCGCCGAGCGCGGCCTCAACGATGTCGACGACGGCCTGTCGGGCGATGCGTACTGGCGTGCGCCCGTCTGGAAGCGGGTCGCCGTCATCCTCGCCGGGCCGGGGACGAATCTCGTGTTCGCCGTCGTGCTCCTCGCGGCCGTGTTCATGCTCGGGGTGCCGAAGGCGGTGCTGCCCGTCGTCGACAAGGTCGATCCGGGCACTCCGGCTGCGCGAATTCTCCAGCCGGGCGACCGCGTCGTTGCGGTCGATGGCAAGGCGGTCTCGGCCGTCCAGATCGCCCAGCGCATCCGGGCGAGCGGCGGGCGCCCGATCGAGCTCACGGTCGTCCGCGACTCCCAGCGGCTGACGGTCGAGGCGCGGCCCGGTTTACAGGACGGCGTCTACCGGCTTGGCTTCGCTCTGTCGCTCCAATATCGCAAGTACGGTCCGCCGGCGGCCTTCCGGCTCGCGATCGGTCGCACCTGGGAGGTGACGAGAGCGATCGGAGAGTCGCTGGGGCGCCTGGTCACCGGCTCGGGTCGCAAGGACGTCGCGAGTCCCGTCGGGATAGTGCAGGCCTCGAGCCAGACGCTCGAGGTCGACTACCGCGAGTACCTCGGTGTCCTCGCGCTCATTTCCCTGTCGCTCGCGCTCCTGAATCTGCTGCCGTTTCTCCCCCTCGACGGTGGTCACATCGCGTTCTCGCTGGCCGAGGGGATCCGGGGTCGGGCGATCTCCCGCGAGGCCTACGAGCGCGCATCAGTAGTCGGGATCGTCCTCGTCCTCTTCCTGTTCTTCATCGGGCTTTCGAACGACGTCGACCGGCTGAGAGGGGGCTAGACTCCTACAGGTGGCGAGCCGGCGTCAAATCAAAGTAGGCAACGTGGCGATCGGCGGGGGCGCACCGGTTGTGGTGCAGTCGATGACGCTGACGTACACGCATGATGTCGACGCGACCATCGAGCAGATCGCGCGCCTCGCCTCAGCGGGCTGCGAGGTCGTTCGCGTGGCCGTCCCCAAGACCGAGGACGCAGAGGCGCTCAAGAAGATCGT
>DASXRO010000106.1:0-4643 GCA_036506555.1 Gaiellaceae bacterium | reverse complement strand
TTCGCGCCGCAAGGCTGAGTACGCGGTCGGGCTCGCGCGCTCGGAGATCGACCTGGACGGCCTCGCGCTCCTGCCGGACGAGGAGGTGAAGGCGCGCCTGATCGCTCTCCCCGGCATCGGCGAGTGGACGGCCGACTGGTTTCTCGCGCGCTACCTCGCACGCCCGGACGCCTGGCCTGCCGGCGACCTGGGCCTGCGCAAGGCCGTCCTCCACTTCTACGGCGAGGAGGACACGCGCGCCGCCGGCGACCGCTTCCCCGGCCACCGCAACCTCGCGGCGCACTACCTCCTCGTCGGACTTAGGGTTCTCGCCTAGTGCCGATCGAGGAACAGCCGAGCGAGGACCTCCTCCGCCGCCTCGTCGAAGAGGCACGCGGCCGGGGTGAGGATGCGGTCGTCGTCGAGGCGAGCCGAGAGGTCGCCGAGGCCTGGATGCGGACGGGGTTTGCCGAGCGGGCCCGCATTCTCGAAGCGCCTGTCGACAATCTCGAGCGACGGCTGAGCCGCGACCGGGCTCCGTCCTTCGGCTCGATCCACGTGCAGACAGACGACGTCGACTCGGTCGTGCGCGCCGTGCACCAGTTCGTCCCGCGCATGCCCGGGAGCTCGAAGGGGAGCGTGGTCGCCCCGCCGCGGAACGGCTGGATGGCCGTCTACGACGAGCTTTGCGATCGCGACCCGGAGATGCTCCGCCGGCTCGCGCGCGAGCTCTCCGACCGCATGGGCGCCGTCGTGCTCCTCCTCGGAGTCGAACAAGGCGAAGTCGTTCGCTTTGTCCTCTTCGAGCGGGCGCGGATCATGGACGAATACCTCTCGGTCCCCGAGTACCACGGCGAACTTCCGCCTGGGGACGTGATCGCGCTCTCGGCGAACCCGACGGTGGTTGCCCGCCTCACCGGGGCCGACCCCACGGAGGTGCGCCGCGTCGTTCGCACCGCGAAGGCTCCCGAGGAGCTGTCGCCCGCGTCCGAGCTTGTGGCCGAGGTGGCCGCCGTGCTCGGCGTGGAGGGCGCCGACCACGGCTATGCCTCCGCCGAGGCCATTCCGGGCGCCATGTCGCTGCCGCGCGAATGAGCCCGCCGATCCTCCTTCTGCACGCCTTTCCGCTCGACGCGCGCATGTGGGACGTGCAGGTCGCCGCTTTCGACCAGGCGGGCTACGAGACGGTGGCGCCCAATCTGCCCGGCCGCGAGGCTGACAATGACCTTCGCAGGTGGGCGGAGCGGCTCTTGCAGCTCCTGCCCGGCGTGTTCATCCCCGTCGGCTGCTCGATGGGCGGTTACCTCATCTTCGAGCTCTGGCGGCAGGCGAGCGCGCGCATCCCTGCGGCTGTGTTCGTGGACACGCGCGCGAGCACGGACACGCCCGAGGCGCGCGAGGCCCGTCAGGACACGATCGGCCTCCTCGGCGAAGAAGGCTTCGAGGCGTTCTGGAAGCTGCAGAGACCGAAGCTTTTCGGCCCAAGCGCTGCGCCGGAGGTGGTCGAGCGGGCCCACCAGATGGCCGCCGAGCAGCCGATCACGAACCTCGTCGCCACGCTCCAGGCTCTCGCAGGTCGGCCAGACTCGCACGAGACGGCGCGCTCCATGGACGTACCGGCGCTTGTCGTCGTCGGTGAGCACGACCAGCTCACTCCGCCTGAAGACGCGAGGGAGCTGGCGGCTCTTCTCCCCCAGAGCCGGCTCGTCGAGTTGCCCGACGCGGGCCACCTCACGCCGCTCGAGAAGCCCGACGAGCTCAAGGAGGAGATGTTCGTGTTCCTCTCCGAGCTTGCGACCCTTGACACGGAAGCACGCAGTTAGTAATAACTAACTTTCCGTGACCGAACGCCTCGCACGCTGGTGCAGCCGTCGGCCCTGGTTGACGATCGGAGCCTGGAGCCTGACGCTCGTGGTCGCGTTCGGAATCATCGCCGTCCTCATTGGGGGCGCGCTCACGACCGACAGCGACGTGACCGCGCAGACCGAGTCGAAGCGCGTTCAGGAGCTGCTCGACCGGGGCTTTCCGCCAACCGAGTCGAGTGAGGGCTTCAGCGACATCGTCGTCGTCCGCGCCGCGAGCGGGACGGCCACTGATCCGCCCTTTGAGCAACGGATTGCGGCCCTCGCCTCGCAGCTTCGAAGCGAAAACATCCGCCGCGTCGTCACCTACTACGAGAGCAAGGACGAGCGGCTGCTGTCCGCCGACGGGAAGGCGACCGCTCTCCTGATCGGCCTCGGCCCCGACGGGTCGATCGACACGGTCGTCAACGCGGTCGAGAGCCTGAACGCCGAGCGCGGCTACGAGGCGGCCGTCACCGGTGACGAGACGATCAACGCCGACTTCGACACGCTCTCGCAAGAGGATCTCCGCAAGGGCGAGCTCTTCTTCGGCGCTCCGGCTGCCCTCGTCATCCTCGTCCTGGTCTTCGGCGCAGTCGTCGCCGGGCTGATTCCGCTCCTCATGGCGATCGTCGCGATCATCGTGGCGCTGGCCCTGACGACGCTCGTCGGCCAGGCGTTCGAGCTCTCGGTCTTCGTCGTGAACATGCTCACCGGGATGGGCCTCGCGCTCGGCATCGACTACTCGCTTTTCATCCTGTCCCGTTACCGGGAGGAGCGGGTCGCCGGGCGCGAGAAGTCGCTTGCGATCGAGGCCGCGGGCGCGACGGCCAGCCGGGCGGTCCTCTTCAGCGGGATCGCCTTCGTACTCGCGATGATCGGGATGACGCTCGTTCCCGACACCATCCTCCGCAGCCTCGCGGTCGGGGCGATCCTCGTGGGAATCGTGTCGGTCGCTGCGGCGCTGACGCTCATGCCCGCGATCCTCAGCCTGCTCGGCGACCGCGTAAACAGCCTCCGGATACCGATCGTCGGGCGGACATCCGCTGGAGAGAGCCGCTTCTGGTCGGCGATCGTCCGCGTTGTGATGGGGCGGCCGATCATAAGCCTCGCGGTTGCAGTCGCCGTGCTCCTCGCGGTCGCATCCCCCGTCTTCGCGCTCAAGACCGGGCAGCAGGGAATCAGCACGCTTCCCGACCGCTTCGAGTCGAAGCAGGGGTATCTGCTCCTGAACAGAGAGTTCCCGGGCCAGACGTACTACCCGGTGCAGATCGTCGTGGACGGCGATGCGAGCTCGCCGGCCGTGAAACAGGCGGTTGCGCGGCTCGAGACCGAGCTCACCACCCGGAAGATCTTCGGCGAGCCGATCGTCGCAATCGACTCCGCCGGCGACCTGACCGCGCTCACGGTTCCGATCGCGGGCGACGCCGACTCGGAGGTCGCGACCAACGCCGTGGAGGACCTGCGCTCCGACCTGATCCCGGCCGCGTTCCGCGGCGTCGATGCGTCAGTGCTCGTAGGCGGCCACACGGCGGAGACCGTCGACTACGAGAAGCTCACCAGCCACTGGCTGCCGCTCGTCTTCCTCTTCGTGCTCGGCCTCAGCTTCATCCTCCTGACCATCGCCTTCCGTTCGATCGTCGTGCCGGCTACCGCGATCCTCATGAACCTGCTCTCGGTGGGAGCCGCGTACGGCCTCCTCGTGCTCGTCTTCCTCAAGGGCTACGGGAACGAGATCTTCGGCTTCGACCAGGTCGACTCGGTCGCCGCCTGGGTGCCGCTCTTCCTCTTCTCGGTCCTCTTCGGCCTCTCGATGGATTACCAGGTTTTCCTGCTCTCGCGGATTCGCGAGCGCTTCTCGGCGGGCAGCGACAACAACGGCGCGATCGCCTTCGGAGTCGGTTCGACCGCCCGCCTCATCACAGGCGCGGCGCTCATCATCATCGCGGTCTTCGCCGGGTTCGCCCGCGGCGACCTGGTCATGTTCCAGCAGATGGGCTTTGGCGTGGCGGTCGCGCTCCTCATCGACGCGACGATCATCCGCTCGGTCATCGTCCCCGCGAGCATGAAGCTCATCGGGCGCTGGAACTGGTACCTGCCTAGCTGGCTGGCGTGGCTGCCGGACGTGCGCGTCGAGGGCGGCGGGCCGCGACGTCGAGAAACCGGTCGGCGAGAGCTCGCCCAACCCGGGCCCACCGCTCCATAGGCTCGAGATCGATCGTGCGACGCCCGCCGTCCGAGGCGAGCCAGCCCGCGACGATCTCCCTCGTCACCTCGGCGTGGAACTGGATGCCCCAGGCCGAATTCCCGATCCGATAGGCCTGTAGGCCGACGGGGTTGCGGGCGAGCGCGACGCCTCCGGGGGGAAGGTCGAACACGTAGCTGTGCCACTGAAAGGCATCGAAGCGCTCCGGCGCGCCGCCGAACACGGGGTCGTCGGCGGCCTCGGACGTGAGCTCGACCGCATGCCATCCGACCTCTTCGCTCGCGGCCGGCCCGACGTGGGCGCCGGCCGCCTTCGCGATCAGTTGCCCGCCGAGGCAGACGCCGAAGAGAGGCACCTGTTCCGCAAGGAGGCCCCTGATGAGCTCGTCCTCGTGGCGGAGCCAGGGGTGCTGCTCGGATTGGTCGACGTGCATGCCGCCCCCGAAGTTCAAAACCGCGTCTAATGACGCGGGCGCTTCCGGCGGCGCTCCGCGCGCCAGGTTCCACTCCGTCAGCTCCGCGCCGCGGTCGCGGACGGCGTCGGCAAAGGTGCCCGTCGGGGCGTCGTCCTGGTGGATCAGGGAGAGGACGCGCACGCTCTGAGTCTAGTTTGGAGCT
>DASXRO010000105.1:0-4173 GCA_036506555.1 Gaiellaceae bacterium | reverse complement strand
GCCCTCGAGCTCACCCGTGACCCGGCGTCGGCGAAGGGTCTCTTCGAAGGCTTTACCGTCAACGCCCTAGCCGATCCGGACCCCCCGGCCTGGGACTACCTCCTGATCGAGAATCACCCGACGATCGTGCAGCGCGTCGCGCTCGTCGAGGTCTGGGAGGATTGGGGCCAACCGGGACCCTGAGACCCGTTGGTACGCTGGTTCCATGGCCCGCTCGGTCATCGTTTCAGCGGTTCGGACGCCTTTCGGGAAGCTCGGCGGAGCCCTCAAGAGCTACGAGGCGCCACAGCTCGGCGCGGTGGCGATCCGCGCCGCGCTCGAGCGCGTGGGGATCCCGGACGAGGAGGTCGAGTACGTCGTCATGGGCCAGGTGCTCCAGGGCGGAGCCGGACAGGCGCCGGCGCGCCAGGCCGCGGTCGGCGCCGGTCTTCCAAAGGAGGTGCCCTCGGACACCATCAACAAGGTCTGCGCCTCCAGCATCCGGGCGGTCGAGATCGCCGATCTGATGATTCGCTCGGGCGATCACAGCGTCGTCGTGGCGGGCGGGATGGAATCGATGTCCAACGCGCCGTACATCCTCAAGCAGGCGCGCTTCGGGTACCGCCTCGGTGACGGCACCATCATCGACCTGATGACGCATGACGGGCTCACCTCCACGTTCGACCAGAAGCACATGGTCGAGCAGGCGTCGTTCGTCTCGCGTGAGCTCGGCATCTCGCGGGAGGAGCAGGATCGGTGGGCGCTGCGCTCGCACCAACGGGCCGTCCATGCGATCGACAACCATCTCTTCGACGACGAGCTGGTCGCCGTCGACGACGTGACGGTCGACGAGGGACCGCGCCGCGACACCTCCTACGAGAAGCTCGCGAGCCTGAAGCCTGTCTTCGATCCGGAGGGGACGACGACCGCGGGGAACGCGCCCGGCGTCAACGATGGCGCGGGCGCTCTCGTCGTCGCGAGCGAGGAGTACGCGAAGAAGCGGGGGCTCGAGGTGCTCGCGACGATCATCTCCCAGGCCTACGTTGCGGACGACTTCGCCTACCTCGCGCGGACGCCGGCGAAGGCAGGGAAGATCGCGCTCGAGAAGGCGGGCAAGACGATCGACGACGTCGAGCGCGTCGAGCTGAACGAGGCGTTCTCGTCGGTCGTCGTCAACTCCGCGAAGATGCTCGAGGCCGACACGGAGCGCGTGAACGTGAACGGCGGCGCAGTCGCGCTCGGGCATCCCATCGGCGCCTCCGGGGCCCGGATCCTCTCGACGATGATCTACGAGCTGCGACGCAATGGTGGCGGCTTGGGGCTTGCGGCGATCTGCTCGGGCGGCGGCCAGGGAGACGCGCTGCTGATCGAGGTCTAGCCCGGGGAACTTTCCGGCCACTCGCGCCGTCTCAGCAGGCGTGAGACGAATCGCGCTCGTCGTCGTCGCGCTCCTTACCGCGGGCTGCGGCTCCGCGGCCGAGCGCACGGGCGTACCGGCGTCGTCCGGCTCCGAGAGCGTCCCCGCAGAGCCCGGTGCGGCGCCGTCGACGAGTCCAGGTTGAAGCCGCCCCGGATCCTGCTCCGGAACAGCGTCGGTGAGCAGCAAGAAGCTGTGCCGGGCTCGTTTTGCGTCGACTACCTCGATCCGGCGTCGGGCCGTGGAAGCGGCGTGTGCGGTGATTCGCCAGCCGTTCACCCGGACGTGGTCACCATGGCGCTGCGAGGTGACGAATTGACGTTCGTGCTCAGCGGGGCAGACGTCGTGCGCCCCGGCGGCTGCCAGAGCAACGACGAGCAAGATTGCATCGGCTGGATCTCCGTAAAGCCTCTCGGGTGCGAAGACCGTGAGGCCGCACGCGTGCCGCTCGCTCTCGGGCCGGAGACGCGCTGGAAGATCGACCTCGAGCGCGGTGCCTACGAGCTCGACGTGTTCGGAAATTTCGAGACGAGCGAGGGCGCCACCGGGGACGTCAGCGGCGCTCTCGGCCTTGTCGTCGGCGACGGACCGAAGAAATACGATGCGCTTGGCGTCACTGGTATCAAGCCGGCAATGCAGGTCTGTCCGTTCGCAGACTGATCGACGCGGGTAACCCGGGCCGGTGGCTCGGTGGGCACAACTAACGGCTGTCGCCTTCGGGATCAAGGCTCGTGTTGGCGAGCATCACCTCTGGACGTACGCGTCGGCAATCGCATTTCGCGCGCTCGTCGCACGCGTCCCGCTCGTCCTTCTCGGCCTGGGCCTGCTGCGCGCGGTCGGCCTCGAGGGTGTCTGGTCGAGCTCGGTCGGGCCGGCGATTCAGGCCCACGTCACGCCGCCCGTCTACACGGCGATCGACTACTCATCGGCGTCCAGCTGGACGAGATCGTGCGCAAGGACGTGCGCGGAGCGAAGTAGGCTCCCCGCGTGAGGTTCGGGCACGTGCTCGTCGTCGGCGCCGGGCAGATGGGCGGGGGAATCGCCCAGGTCGTCGCCTCCTCGGGACGGCGAGTCTCGCTCTACGACTCGGCCCCGGGCGCCGCCGAGCGGGGTCTCGAGACGATGGAGAAGAGCCTCGAGCGCCTCGCGGCCAAAGGGGGCGACGTCGATCCTGGCGACGTTCTCGGCCGTGTGCAGGCGGAGGACGACCTCGTCCCCGCCGACCTCATGGTCGAGGCGGTCGTCGAGGACGCCCAGGTGAAGGAGGACGTCTTTCGCCGGGCGGACGCCGTCCTGCCCCCGGACGCGATTCTCGCCTCGAACACGTCCTCGATCCCGATCGCTTCGCTCGCGGCCGTGACGAGCCGACCGGACAAGGTCGTCGGCATGCACTTCTTCAACCCCGTCCCGGTGATGGCGCTCGTCGAGGTCGTGAGCGCGCCCGAGACGTCGGAGGAAACCCGCGCGGCGGTCGTCGAGCTGGCGCGTGAGCTCGGCAAGACACCGGCGGAGGCAAACGACTTTCCCGGGTTCGTCTCGAACCGGATCCTCATGCCGTTCATCAACGAGGCGGTTTGGGCGCTATACGAGGGC
This sequence comes from Gaiellaceae bacterium, assembly GCA_036506555.1. Lineage (GTDB taxonomy): Bacteria > Actinomycetota > Thermoleophilia > Gaiellales > Gaiellaceae > JAIBJP01. Next base: position 1,184 of record DASXRO010000105.1, on the reverse strand, counting down.
GTGGCCGACGCGGAGGCGATCGACACGATCGCGAAGCTCGGCTTCAACCACCCCATGGGCCCGCTGGCTCTCGCCGACCTCATCGGGCTCGACACGTGCGTCGCGATCCTCGAGGTGCTGCGCGACGGGCTGGGCGACGACCGCTACGAGCCCTGCGCGCTCCTCAGGGAGCATGTGGCCGCCGGTCGACTGGGGCGCAAGTCGGGCGAGGGCTTCTACACGTATCCCGCACGCTGAGCGCGTAACGATCGTCACCTTTTCGCGGGATGCCTGGGGTCGGCGGAATACCGATCTAATGGACATGCGGCGCGCATTTGCGCTCTTCCTCCTCGCAGCGGCTGCGACTGTCGCTCCGGCCTGCTCGGGAGCGGATGCGCAGGAGGCACAGCAGCTCCTCGCGCAGTCGGACGCCGCTTTTGCCAACGTCAAGTCCGCCACGTTCACCGCTCGCATGACGATGACCGGTGGACCCGCGGATCTCACGCTGACGATGACGGGCGGCGGGTACGCGAAAGGCAAGCGCGCAGGTGATTTCTATCTCCTCGCCACCGCCGAGAACCTGCCGTTTCGCGACCTCGTCATGCTGAAGCGCGCGGGCCGAGTCTCCATGAGCATCAACGGCTCCGTCGTTGGCCAGGTGCCGATGCCGAGCACCGGGGAGGACAACCCGCTCCAGGTGGTCGACATCTCGCAGTACGTGAAGGAGGTGCGGGTCGAGCATGGGAAGCTGATCGACGGCGAGCCGATGACCAAAGTGAGCGGAGTCATCGACACGGCCGGCCTCGTGCACGGGGCCCTTCGGGACCTGACAGGGGCGGGCGGCAACGGGATCGACTTCTCGGGCGCCTTGGGCGACACGCGCGTCGTGCTCTATATCTCGGCCGCGACGCATCTGCCGATGCGCGGCCTGGTCGACATGGCCATGAAGGTCTCCGAGCAGAAGATCCAGATGCACCTCGATTTCGCCTACACCTCGTACGACGAGAAGCTCGAGTTTCCCGGCCTCACCTAGCCTAGGGAGGGCTTGACGAAACATCGGCTGGGCCGCCGGAGGCGCGCCGCTCGCCCCAACGCATCCGCGTTCAGAATGACGAGTCGCCCCCAACGCATCCGCGTTCAGAATGACACGGGGCTCCCTGCGTCCTTGCCTCGGAACGACCAGCGCGTCCCGGGGACGAGCGACG
>DASXRO010000104.1:0-2902 GCA_036506555.1 Gaiellaceae bacterium | reverse complement strand
ACCTGCTCGACGCGCTCCGGCCCAAGGATCTCTTCATCCTCACCTCCGACCACGGGTGTGACCCGACGACCCCCTCGACCGACCATTCGCGCGAGCATGCGCTTCTCATGGCGTACGTCGAGGGCAAGAACGCGGCCGGCGCCGTCCACGAGGGCGAGTTTGCCGACGTCGGGGCGACGGTCAACGCCTGGCTTGGCGGCAAGGCGCCGTCTCGAGGGATCCCAGGCGCACCAATCCTCGAGCATTGAGTTTCGACGATCCCAAGCTCGTCGCGCGCGAATACGAGAGCGAAGAGCGATTCGTGGCCCGGCGAGTGGTCTTCTCAGATCTCGTTGAGGGCGAGACCGCGGAGGACCTGGCAATCGAAGCTCTCCGCGAAGTGGACGCCGCGAGAGTCCTCGAGGTGGGTTGTGGGCTCGGGAGCTTTGCGCAGCGGGCGGAGGAGGAACTCGGGGCTTCCCTGCTCGTCGTCGACGTATCTCCACGCATGGTGGAACTAGCGAAGGCACGGGGGCTCGAGGCTCAGGTCGCCGACGTCCAGGCGCTCCAGTTTCGCGATGAGCAATTCGACGCAGTCGTCGCCAACTGGGTTCTGCACCACGTACCCGATCGCGACCGCGGCATCGCTGAGATTGCGCGCGTCCTCCGAACCGGGGGCACGCTCGTTGCAGCGACCTTTTCCAGCAAGCATCTGCTCGAGCTGTACCAGTGGCTCGGCGATCCGAATGTGGCCGAACTCGCGTTCTCGAGGGAAAACGGAACGGAGCCGCTTTCGCGCCATTTCGCACGCGTCGAGCGACGCGACGCCGAGGGGGCAGTTGTGTTTCCGAACCGCGGCTCCCTCCAGGTGTACCTGGCCTCGCTCATTCGCGGAGCCGAGCTAGTTGACCGCGTCCCCCCATTCGAGGGCGAGTACCGCGCCCGCAGCAGCCAGTCGGTCTTCGTCGCCAAAAAGGCATGATCCGGCCCGCCGAGCTCATCCAGCGCAAGCGCGACGGGGGCGAGCTCTCATCCGAGGAGATCGCGGAGCTCATGCTCGCGTACGCGCGCGACGAAGTTCCCGACTACCAGATGGCCGCCTTTTGCATGGCCGTCTACTTCCAAGGGCTCACCGCCGCCGAGACGCACGCTTTGACCGACGCGCTGGTGCGGACCGGCGACACGGTCGATCTCTCCCCGCTCGGGCGCAAGGTCGTCGACAAGCACTCGACGGGTGGCGTGGGGGACAAGACTTCAATTGCGCTCGGCCCGATCGTGGCTGCGTGCGGCGTTCCGTTCGCCAAGATGAGCGGACGGGGCCTCGGCCACACCGGCGGAACGCTCGACAAACTCGAATCCATCCCTGGTTTCCGCATCGAGCTGGGCATGGATGAGTTCCTCGAACAGGTTCGCGAGGTCGGTATGGCGATCATCGGCACAACAGCCGAGCTCGTCCCGGCGGACAAACGGCTCTACGCGCTTCGCGACGTGACGGCGACCGTCGACATCATTCCGTTGATCGCCTCGTCGATCATGTCCAAGAAGATCGCCGGTGGCGCGGACGCGATTGTCCTCGACGTGAAGGTCGGCGACGGCGCCTTCATGAAGACGCTCGAATCAGCGCGAGAGCTCGCTGAGGCGATGCGGGAGTTGGGTGTCCGTGCCGGCCGCGAGGTCGTCTGCGAGTTGACTGACATGGACCAGCCGCTTGGGCGCGCGGTCGGAAACGCGCTCGAGATCCGCGAGGCCGTCGACACGCTGCGCGGTGAGGGCCCTGAGGACCTCGTCGAGCTCCTCCTGGGCGCCAGCGGGCACCTGCTTGCGCTCTCCGATCTCGGAGTGGACCAGGCCGAAGGCAGACGCCGCGCGGAGGAGGCGCTCGCGAGCGGAGCCGCGCTCGAGCTCTACGAGCGATGGGTGCACGCGCAGGGGGGCGATCCCGCAGTCGAGGGCTTACCGGCGGCGACCGTGGTCCGGGCGGTTCCGGCCCCCGGGGACGGCTTCGTCCAGGGGATCGCGGCCACGGCGATCGGGGAGGCGGCTCTCCGTCTGGGCGCGGGTCGGGTCCGCAAGGAGGACGCGATCGACCACTCGGTCGGGATCCTCTGCCTCGCGAAGCGCGGCGACCGCGTGGAAGCAGGCTCGCCTCTCGCGGAGGTCCACGCACGGTCAGACGAGGCGGCCGAGCGAGCCCTCGCGGAGGTGACCGCAGCCTACGGGGTCGGTCCGGAGCAGCCCGCGCGGCGTCCGATCGTGCTGGACGTCATCGCCTGACGGGAAAGCGATTCCGATGCCCGAGCTTCCGGAGGTCGAGACGATTCGTGCCCGACTCGAGCCGCGCCTCACCGGCCGCACCTTCGAGCGCGTGGTGATCGTCGACCCGAGGCTTACGCGACCCGAGCCGCCCGAGCTGGTGGCCGCCGAGCTCGAAGGCGAGCAGGTCCGCACGGTTGGCCGTCGCGGCAAGTATTTGATTGTCGAGTTCGAGAGCGGGCGACACCTCCTCATCCATCTTCGTATGACGGGCAACGTGCAGCACCCCGCTTCGGGAGGCTTGGGGGCCGACCCGCACCGGCGTGCTGTTGTCAAATTAGACGACGGATCGGACGTCGCCTACCGCGATGTCCGGCGCTTCGGCACCTGGGAGCTGCTCGAGCCTGGAGAGCTCGACGAGTATTTCGCGGCCCGCCGGCTGGGTGGCGAGCCCCTAGAGCGGCAGTTCACCGTGCGCGCCCTCGAGAATGCGTTCGCCGGGCGGCGCGCCCCGGTCAAGGCCGCCTTACTCGACCAGCGGGCCGCCGCCGGCGTGGGCAACATCTACGCGGACGAGGCGCTGTGGCGGGCGCGCATCCATCCGCTTCGTCCGGCGGGCAGCCTGACGAGAGAGGAGCTGGCCGCCCTCAGGAAGGGAGTCAGGCAGGCG
>DASXRO010000103.1:0-2992 GCA_036506555.1 Gaiellaceae bacterium | reverse complement strand
CGAACGGCGACGGTCGTCGCGCGCACGAACGTCGAACTCTTCAGCCTCGAGCGCGACGAGTTCGTAGCTGCGGTCACCGGCCATCCCGAGAGTCGGGAGGCGGCGGATGCTGTCATCGGCGCTCGGCTCGGGTCGCTGCGCGCAGGCATGGCTTCGCTGTAGGCGTGCGGGTGCCTAGGAGGGCTTGGCGAAACAAGCTCTGTGCCGTCGGAAACGCCCTGGGCGGCGCGAGGCGGCGTCCTCGGTCGCGCCCGTATTTCATTCAAATACGAGCGCTCCCTGCGTCCTTGCCTCGCATCCGCCCAGAGCGCCCCGACAACGAGGCCCGTTCCGCCAAGCCCTCCTAGTGCTCTGGGGCGACGACCGTCGTACGCTTAGCCCGTGCCGCGATGCTCGAGCTGTAGCCAAGACAACCCAGCAGGTGCCCGGTACTGCAACCTCTGCGGCGCTCCACTCGACCGCGAGGCCGACGAGCCGCGCGACGAGCGCAAGATCGTCACGGTGCTATTCGCCGACCTCGTCGGGTTCACTGCCCGCGCTGAGCACCTCGACCCGGAGGACGTGCGCGAGATCCTCGACGCGTACTACGCCCGCCTGCGCTCCGAGATCGAGCGTTGCGGCGGGGTTGTCGAGAAGTTCATCGGCGATGCCGTGGTTGCGGTCTTCGGCGCGCCCACGGCGCACGGGGACGACCCGGAGCGCGCGGTGCGGGCGGCGCTTGCCGTCCGCGAGGCTGTCGCTGAGCTGAACGCGGCCGACCCGGAGCTCGATCTCCAGGTCCGTCTCGCAGTCAACACCGGGGAGGCGATCGTCTCTCTCGGGGCGAGGACGGAGGCCGGCGAGGCGATGGTCGCCGGCGACGTCGTCAACACCGCATCGCGCCTGCAGACGGCTGCGCCGACGAACGGGATCCTTGTCGGCGAGGAGACGTATAGAGCGACGCGCGGGCTCGTCGACTACGGGGAGGCCGACCCGATTGTCGTCAAGGGAAAGCGCGCAGCGCTTGGCGTGTGGCTCGCGCTCGGGGCGCAAACGGTGCCGGGCGAGCGGGCCCTGAGCACGGTGCCGATGCTGGGACGAACGCACGAGATCGCCGTCCTCCACCGCATCTTCGACAGCGTTACCGCCGAGGAGCGGCCTCACCTCGTGACCGTGCTCGGTGACGCAGGGATCGGAAAGACGCGCTTGGCGACTGAGTTCACGACACAGCTCGAACAGCAAGGCATCCGGGTGCTCCGAGGGAGATCGCAGCCGTACGGCACGAGCACCCTCTACGGCCCGTTCGCACAGCACGTGAAGCAATTCGCGGGGATCTTCGCGAGCGACGACATTCCGGCGGCCCGGATGAAGCTGCGCGCCGGGATCACGGAGCTCGTGTCCGAAGAGTCGTCGGACGAAGTCGCCTCCCATCTCGAGCTCATGATCGGCCTCGGCGCCGAAGGGGAAGTGGCTGACCGGCAGACGCTCTTCCTGGCGGCCAGACGGTTTACGGAGGGCCTGACCGGTGACGGCCCCGTTGCGCTCGTGTTCGAGGATCTGCACTGGGCCGACTCGGGCACGCTGGATCTGCTCGAGATCCTTGCCTCGCGAATTCGCGATGTGCCGTTGCTCCTGCTTGCGCTTGCCCGCCCGGTCCTCCTGTTGGAGCGTCCGGGCTGGGGCGGAGGTCTGACGGCCTACACGGCGCTGTCCCTCGAATCGCTTCCCGACTCGGACGCCGCCGAACTCGCCGCGCTCCTCGCCGGCAGTCGGGGTCTTGATGCCGATGCAACCCGACTCGCCGAGACCTCGGAGGGAAACCCGTTGTTCATCGAGGAGCTGGTGGCTTCAGTCGCCGAACGTCCCGACGCCGCGGGGACCGAACTGCCGACCACGATCCGCGGCCTCCTGTCCGCGCGCCTCGACGCCCTTCCGCAGGAGGAGCGCTCGGTTCTGCTCGATGCCGCCGTCGTCGGGAGAGTCTTCTGGCGCGGGGCGATCGAGCGCATCCTCGGCGACAGGACGGGCCTGCCGGAAGCGCTCGACGCGCTCGAAGCCCGAGATCTGATCAGACGCGAGCCGTTCTCGTGGATCGAGGGCGATGAGCAGTTCGCGTTCAAGCACGTGCTGATCCGCGATGTGGCCTACGCGACGCTCTCGCGCGCGACGCGCAAGGATCTCCACGCCGCCGTCGCCATGTTCCTCGAAGAGGCCACCAGCGGTGCGGCGGCGACGGCAACTGCGCTGGCGCAGCATTGGGGTGAGGCGGGCGACGCCGAACGTGCCGTCGGCTACCTGCTCATCGCCGCCGACCAGGCCGGTCGCGGGTGGGCCAAAGACGAAGCAGCGAGGCTCTATGGAGAAGCGCTCGACCTAATCCCCGACGAGCAGACGGACCGGCGTCGGGAGATCAGCCGGAAGCGAGCGATGGCGCTTGCGGCGCTTCAGCACGTCGAGGACGCCCGCCTGATCGCCCGGCGTCTCGAGCCGGAGTCCACCGAGTCCTAGGACTGGTCGAGAGGGAAGTCGGCAGGCGTGACGTCGCCGACGACCTCGTAGACGGAGAGGAGGGTGTGCATCCCGAGCTCGTCGGCGTGTGCGCGCACCGCGTCCTCGCTCGGAGCCTCGTAGAGGCAATAGGTCTTCACGAGCTCATCGTCGCCGAGCGTCACGTGGCTGTGGTGCCACGTGATCTCGGGAAACTGTCCTTCGATCAATGAGCGGGAGCGCCTTCCGACCGCAGGCATTCCGTCCTGCGTGACGTCGAACTGCCGCTCGAGGATGTACATGGGCACCGCATTCCTCCTTGCCTGGTTCAGTCAGCTCATGTTGACCTGAGAGGGCAGCCCGATCAAGGGGCGAGCTGCCCGGATTCCCACTCGCCCTTCGACCCGCGCGTGTAGCGAAGGCGTTCGTGGAGGCGGTTCGGGCGGCTCTCCCAGAACTCGATGGTCTCGGGAACGAGCAGGTAGCCGCCCCAGAACGGAGGGCGCGGCGGGTCCTCGCCGTGGGC
>DASXRO010000102.1:0-7601 GCA_036506555.1 Gaiellaceae bacterium | reverse complement strand
GCCCGCGACGGTATTGACGGTCCCGGTACCAGTGCCGGTCGCGCCTGCGAGCCTGCCGCTGCCGCTGACGATCGTTTGCGTGATCTCCAGGAATATGGGGGCGTTCGCCCCTGCCGCGGACGATTGCCCTGGCGAGATCGTCCCGACGACGCTCTCGTGGATCACGAGCGTGCTGCCGTCGTCGAACGAGATCGTGCGCACATGGCAGTTCGGCCCGCACGCATTGAAGAGGATGCACTGGTTGGCGACGTGGCCGAGTTCGCTGATCGTCGCGCTCCCGCACGAAATGCCGGCAGGTGGCCCACCGCTTCCAATCTCAACGAACGTCGCGTGGTAAGTCGTTGTCGTGGCTGCCATCGCAGGAGTCGCCAGCGCTAGCAATGCAACTAGCGTGGCAGCCGCGAGGGCAAACCTCAGCAGCTTCATCTTCCGCTCCCCTCTGTCGCAGATTGCGCAGGTCCTCAGCATTCGCGGATCCTCCCTCCCGCAGTTGCGCCCTCTAGTACCTGCCGCACAGAACGTGCCGATCGTGACACGTTGCGAGAGGGAGATCAATGCCGTGCACGATGCCGGTCGCTCATGGCAAGAGCTCTCAACGCGCTCGGGCCTCAATTTGAAACGGGCTCTAAGACGCCTGTGAGGTAATCGGCTCAGGGAAGATCTGCGCGGCGCGTGCCATGAGGACGATCAAGTACATCGCGCCGTGCGTTGCGAGGTTTTCCGCCTTCTCGGGAGAGTCGAGATCCTTGCTGACCGAGTACGTCGCCTCGCTGGCTTCTTGCACGACGATGTTCTCCTGAGCACTCAGAGGATCGCCGTGAACGAGTGCGTTGTAATAGCTGGCGATCGTCCTGGCTTTCGGCGAGACTCGGATCGCCCGAGTCGATCGGTAGCTGCCCGATCTTCATGGAGACCAGGAGATCCGGCAACTTCGGCCGACGGGAATAGGGCCAACCCTGCTCCCACAGCTCGAGGGCTTCAGGCGTCTCAGCCAAGTAGCTGATCGTCGCCGCTCGCTCGATCAGAGGCCGAAGCAGCATGAGCGCGGGAAAGAGGTATGCCTGGCGGATCAGCTCGCGGATGCCCAGAGCGATCGAGCAAGCCCCGGGGATGATCTGACACGCGGCGACCTGTAACCGCGTCAGGTTGTCGCGGTTCCTGCGGGTCCACGGGCCAATCGCATGCTGCTGCTCAAGCGCGGCGACCTGCCGTTCCCTCACTCGTCGCAGGTCGAAGGCGAGCTGCGGGAGCTCCGATGCCACTACGGCCGCGAGCTCTATCGGATCCTGTACCGGCGCTCAAGGAACCTGATCGTCCTCCTCCACATGTTCCGCAAGGACACGGGGAAGCTCCCTGAGCGCGAGATCGAGATCGGCAGGCAGCGATGGGCCGACTTCAAGGAGCGGATGGATGCGGAGCGACGGCGACCGCCACGGGCGGCTGGCCACGACGCTCCCTGATGCCACCTTGCGCTATTTATCAATATTGGTAAGCTGAGCCTATGAGTCCCCGCGCGAGGAGCCCCATCGGAACCGCGGCGGCGAATGCATCCCGGCGCCGGCGACGACGCGACCCCGCCTACCGCGTTGCCCACGAGCGCCTTGCACCCTATGAGGGCATCGCCCGGTTCGTGATCATGCGTCGCGCTGAGCTCGGGCTCACGCAGGAGCAGCTCGCTGAGCGGATGGGCACGAGCCACTCCGCGATATCACGAATCGAGTCGGGCCAACACCGAACGAGCGTCGCGACGCTCGAACGGCTCGCGCAGGCACTCGAGGTCAGGTTCGTGATGGGCTTCGAGACCGGCCCTCGCGACGCGCCGGTCCGCGAACTCGTCTCTGTCTAGCCCCGCTGGGCGGAGTCGGGCGGGCTTGAGCGGACGAGAGGCCCGTACCGTCGAAGGCCACCACTGGCGGCCGCCCTGCGAGGTCGCATGGTCGCTGCGAATGCGACGGACGACCTCTGCCGGAAGGCCAGGCCTCCGGCCGGGGCGCGTGGGTAGGCGGTGTGCTCGCCGCGCCTCCTCCCTCCGATCGGCGACGTAGCGCTCGAGCTCAGCGACCGGGATCAACCGTGAGCCCCACTCCGTTCGAACCGACTCGAAGACGGCGACCTCGCGATCAATCCGTGCGAGCGGCTCCGGCTCCCGGCTGTGCGCGGCCGCCGCGAGCGCATCGCCTCGCCGAGCAAGCTGCCGCGTTGATCGCCGCCCTTCGCGTGGAGGACCACGCGCTCTGGGGCTGCGCGCTCTACGCCGGCCTGCGGCGCGGCGAGCTTCGCGCACTCCTCTGGGACGACGTCGACCTCGCCAACGGGCTGATCCGCGTCGAGCGCAGCATGAACGGCCACGGAGAAACCGGCGAGCCGAAGAGCCGCGCCGGCCGGCGCAGCGTCCCGATCGTCGCCGCACTTCGCGAACTCCTCGTCGAGCACAAGCTCGTCACGCGACGGGGCGCCGGCCTCGTGTTCGGCTCAAGCGCGACCCCAGCCCTTCGCGCCGACGGCGGTCCGCAAGCGGGCTCTGACGGCTTGGCGCCGAGCTGCGCTCGGTCCGCTCGGCCTGCACGAGTGCCGTCATACGTTCGCGAGTCTTCTGATAGCCGCCGGGGTGAACGCCAAGGCAATTACCGCCTACCTCGGCCACGCCTCGATCCAAACGACCTTCGACCTCTACGGGCACCTGATGCCCGGCAACGAGGATGAGGCTGTTGCGCTCGTCGACGCCTACCTCGAGCGAGCTGCGACCGGAATTCGGCTCGCCCAGCTTCGCGCCCGCCAATAGCTCGTCTTGTCTCTTTGAATTCGTGTCCTAGACTCGGGTCGTGATCTGCCCGAGCTGCGGGAAGGAGAACCCCGAGGGGGCGAAATTCTGCAACGAGTGTGCAGCGCCGCTCGGTGAAATCGCACCCGCTCCCGCGCTGGAGGAGCGGAAGATTGTCTCAGTCCTCTTCTGCGATCTGGTCGGCTTCACCGCCGCCTCGGAGCGGCAGGACCCGGAAGACGTGCGCGCGCGCATTCGGCCCTACCACGCGCGCCTGCGTCAGGAGATCGAGCGCTACGGCGGGACGGTCGAAAAGTTCGTCGGCGACGCGGTCATGGCCGCCTTCGGCGCGCCGGTGGCGCACGAGGACGACGCCGAGCGAGCCGTCCGCGCAGCGCTGAGCATTCTGGAAGCGATCATCGAGCTGAACGAGGCCGATCCCGAGCTCGACCTCCGCGTTCGGGTTGGAGTCAACACAGGTGAGGCGGTGGTCGCCATCGGTGCGCAGCCCGAGCGAGGCGAGGGCCTCGTCACCGGCGACGTCGTTAACACCGCCGCCCGCATTCAGAGCGCCGCACCCGTGAACGGCGTCGCCGTCGCCGAGCAGACGTACCGCACGACGAGCCACATCTTCGAATACGAGCCGCTCGAGCCCGTCTCCGTGAAAGGGAAGGCAGAGCCGCTAGCCCTCTGGCGAGCCGACGCCGTCCGCATTCGCTTCGGAACCGACTTCCACGAGCACGCCACGCCGTTGGTCGGGCGCGAGCTGGAGAAGACCCTTCTGATCGGGATCTTCGAGCGGGCACTGCAGCAGCGGTCGGTACAGCTCGTGACGATCGTGGGTGAACCGGGAGTCGGCAAGACCCGCTTGGTTGCGGAGCTGTTCGCGTACATGGACGCCAAGCCCAAGATCATCCGTTGGCGCCAGGGGCGGTGTCTCCCATACGGAGAAGGAATCACCTTCTGGGCGCTCGGCGAGATCGTGAAGAGGGAGGCCGCAATTCTCGAGTCGGACTCTGCGGAAATCGCTGCAGCGAAACTGGACGCGGCACTCTCGCCCGATGAGCCGGAGCGCCAGTGGCTCCTCCAGCGGCTGGCACCGCTCGTTGGCGTCGAGGCGGCCTCGCCGGCCGAGCGGCAGGAGTCGTTCACCGCCTGGCGCCGCTACCTCGAGAGTCTCGCAGCTGCGCGGGAAACAGTGCTCGTGTTCGAGGATCTCCATTGGGCCGATGAGGCGCTGCTCGGTTTCATCGAGCACCTCGCCGAGTGGTCGGTGGGCGTTCCGCTGCTCGTCGTCTGCGCCGCGCGGCCAGAATTGTACGAACGACGCCCGGGATGGGGTGCGGGGCAGCGAAGCGCCCACACGATCAATCTTTCGCCGCTCTCGGACCCGGAGACGGCCGAGCTCGTGTCCAATCTCCTCAGCACTGTCGTTCTTACACCGGTGCTTGTGCAGGGAATCCTCGAACAGGCGGGGGGAAATCCGCTCTATGCAGAAGAGTTCGTGCGCTTCCTCGCGGATCGAGGCCTCGCGGCGGACGAGATCGAGCTGCCGGACACCGTGCACGCACTGATCGCCGCACGGTTAGACACGCTCTCGCCGGAGCGAAAGAGCCTGCTCCAGGACGCTGCCGTGATCGGCAAGGTGTTTTGGGCAGGCGCGATCGCCGAGATGGGAGGCCGCACGCTGGACGACGTCGAGCTCGCCTTGCACGAGCTGGCACGCAAGGAGCTCGTCCGGCCGGGCCGGACGAGCTCGATGGAGGGTGAGAGCGAATACTCGTTCTGGCACCTTCTCGTGCGCGACGTCGCCTACGCTCAGATCCCGCGGGCGGGGCGGGCACGCCGACACCGCGCCGCGGCCGCATGGATCGAGCGCAAAGCTGGGGAGCGGGTCGAGGACCTGGCCGAGGTGCTCGCCCACCACTACCTCCAGGCGCTCGAACTCGCCGAGGCCGCCGGTGACGCGGAGCAGGCCGAGGAGCTCGCCCCGCCTGCCCGGCGCTTTCTCGCCCTCGCGGGCGAGCGTGCGCTCGGCCTCGACACGACTCAAGCCGAGGCTCGGCTGGCGCGAGCGCTCGAGCTGGCGCCGGCCGAGGATCCCGAGCGAGCCGAGCTGCTCATCCGCTGGGCGGACGCCCTCTTCCAGGCCGGCCGCCTGAATGAGTCGGCCGAGGCGCTCGAGCAGGCGCTGGAGGCTCTCCGCCCCCGTCGTGAGACGGAAGCCACTGCGCAGGCCCTCCAGCTCCGCTCGCGCGTCGCCCAGCGCCGCGGCGAGGGCCATCAGGTCGCGCTCGCCGCCGAGGCCGTCGACCTGCTCGAGCGGGGGGCTCCCGGCCCGACCGCAGTCGCCGCCTACGCGCAGCTCGCGAACGTGCACATGATTGCTGGCGCCTCCGCCGAGGCGATCGCCGCCGCCGACCGTGCGCGCGCGCTCGCCGAGACACTCGGGCTGCCGAAGCCGGCGCGCGCACTCGGCTACCGCGGGTTCGCCCGCGCCTATCTCGGCGATGCCGACGGCCTCGCCGAGATGGAGGAGGCGCTTGCCCTGCTTGTCAAGCAGGGGGCGGGGCGCGACGCCGCCATTCTGCGAAACAACCTCGCGATCGCCCGCTCTCCGCTCGAGGGGCCGGCCCGCTCGCTTAGCGAGTTCGAGGAGGGGATCGCCTTCTGCGAGCAGCGCGGCCTAGTCGAGTCGGCTTGGCAGCTCGAGGCCAACTGTCCCGGTCTGCTGTGGGAGCTCGGCCGCCCGGAGGAGGCGCTCGAGCGTGCCGCCCGGCTCGTAGCCGCGTTCGAGGCGAGCGGCGACAAATACGCCCTGATCGAGGTGCGCGCAGTCGAGCTTGCGATCTGCCTGGTCCGCGGCGAGCAAAGGGTGCACGAGGACGCCGACTGGCTCGTCGAGACAGCACGGAAGATCGGCACGCGCGACATCAATGTGATCGGGCTCTCCTCAGCCTCCGCCGCGTTCGCGGCGGAGGCTCCCGAGCGCGCACGCGCCTTGCTCGCCGAGCTCGAACATTCAACGGGCGCGCCCGAGACGCCCTACTACGCCAGAGAGCTGCCGCGGATGCTACGAACCGCACTCGCCGTCGGCGACTTTGCGCTCGCCAAGCGCCTCGCCGAGAGCCTCGAGCCCCGCTATCCGCTCGACAAGCACGCACTCTGCGCGGCCCGGGCCCAGCTCGCCGAGCACGCCGGCGACCACGCCGAGGCGGCGAGTCTCTACGCAAACGCGGCCGAGCGCTGGCAAGAGTTCGGGAACGTCGCCGAGCGCGCCTACGCCCTACTCGGCCAGAGCCGCTGCCTACACGCCCTCGGCCGGCCTGGAGCCGAGGAGCCACTTCGCGAGGCCCGCGAACTGTTCGCCTCGATGGGCTACAAGCCGGCCCTCGCCGAAGCCGAGGCGCTACTCGAGCAGATAGCCGCTACGCCGGCCTCTTAGGCGCACAGCTCGGTCTTTACCGGCTCAGGGACTTCTGCGATTGACGAAGCCGACCGCCAACCGCCAGGCACGTTCGTTGTGGGAGTCTGTGGGGAAGGCTTACAACGAAACGGGCGGATTTCAGCGTCCTAAAGCGGAAACCGCGATCCTACGGAAAAGAGTCAAAAGCCCTCGATTAGCAGGACTTTCGGCTCTTCCAGAAGGTGGGCGGTACTGGGCTCGAACCAGTGACCCCCAGCTTGTCGAGACGGCACCCTCTTTCACGCGCACTCGCGCCGGTTACTCCGTTTTCGCGTCTTTGCAGCGACTTCACCCTTCATACGTGAGCAGCGTTGGCCGCCGTTTGCACCCTTTGCTGTGGGCTGGTGGTAGCACCTGGTAGCACCGCCTGTGCGTCGCGTGCGCCAACTCGTCGCGGCAGTGAACCCGCAGACCTGCGCCAAAGTTCGGACCAGCCTTCGGCGCTCACGCTGGCGAAATCTCACTCGCTGTACCGGCTCTGATCAGCAGCTCAGGCGAGAAGATGCTCGCCCAGGCGAGCGCGCTTCGTCTCCTAGCCGGATTCGGTTGCTACCGGACTGGGTGTAAACAGCTTCCAGTGCCCCTCGGAGACGACTTCGACGGTGCCGTCGACGACTTTGATGGCGGTCTCATCGTCGATCGCATACGCAGGCCCCGACAAGCCAGCGGCCCACCGTTCGGCAGCGGCCATGGTGTTTTTCGGCAGGTCCGGATTTTCGACGTGCGGGAAGATCGAGAATTCGACCAGTCCCAGCGCTTCATCGCCGCCGTCAGGAGGAGTCCAGATGACGAAGTCCTCCCCGATCCTGGGAGTCATCACCATGCTCCCAGCGCTCAGTCCCACCCAGACCGTCTCGAGCGACGGCAAGAGGTCAGCCAATCCGGACTCCCGCATCCAGTGGCACAGATACAACGAGTCGCCGCCGTTCACCAGCAGAGCGTCAGTCTCCTGGACCAGGGGAACCCAGAGCTCTTCGTCAATGCTCGGCAGTGCGGTGAGCTCCAGTACTCCCAGGGACTTCCAACCCAACTCGATCATTGGGCAGCGGGGCTCTTGTCCGCTGATGAAGTTCCATGCCCTTGGGGGACCGGCCATGGGGTGCCCGTACGACGCGGTGGGAATACAGAGGGCGCTGGACTCGGCAATCGGCTTGCCCAGTAGATCGACCAGCGCGTCGTGGATGCTCGTGTTCTTGATGCCAGCGGACGTGAGAAGAAACTTCATGCCATCTCCTGGAGTCGTTGTTGCAGGCGTGAACGTTCTAGCGGCTTACGGATCTCTATGCGGTAGAGACCGGCAGACCACCGAAAACTCATCGACTCCGGCCACAACCAGCCTCACGTCCTCGGGCGTCATTCCCGAACACGGGCTCA
>DASXRO010000101.1:0-19923 GCA_036506555.1 Gaiellaceae bacterium | reverse complement strand
AACGACGTGATGATTGACCCACATGATCCCGATGGAGAGGAAGCTGAGCGCGTAGGCGAAGTAGGAGGGCCAGAGGTCGAGGAGGCCCTGGCCGACGTCGTCGCTCGGAAGCTGGATCTCCAATACGAGCAGCGTCGCGGCGATGGCAAACACGCCGTCGGCAAAGGCCTCGAGGCGGTTCGTCGGCACGGGAGCACCGTACCGCGGGGGTAGGCTGGAACCCGTGAACCGCCTCGCCGAAGAGACGTCTCCCTACCTCCTCCAGCATGCCGACAACCCTGTCGACTGGTACCCCTGGGGCGACGAGGCGTTCGAGCGCGCGCGGGCCGAGGACAAGCCTGTCCTGCTCTCCGTCGGCTACGCCGCCTGCCACTGGTGCCACGTGATGGAGCACGAGTCGTTCGAGGATGCAGAGACGGCGACGCTGATGAACGAGAACTTCGTCTGCGTGAAGGTCGACCGCGAGGAGCGCCCCGACGTCGACGGGCTCTACATGGAGGCCGTCGTGACGATGACCGGCCACGGCGGCTGGCCCATGACCGTCTTCCTCACGCCCGACGCACGGCCCTTCTACGGCGGCACCTACTTCCCGCCCGAGCCGCGCTTCAACATGCCGAGCTTCCGGCAGCTTCTCCTCGCGGTCTCGGCCGCGTACCGCGAGCGCCGCGCGGAGCTCGAGCGCCAGGCGGACGCTCTCGTCGGCGCGATTCGCGAGGCGAGCCAGGCCGGGGCCTCATCCGAACCGCTGACGACTGAGCTCCTGACGTTCGCCGTCTCGGCTCTGGCGGCCCAATTCGATCCCGAGTACGGCGGCTTCGGACGAGCGCCCAAGTTTCCGCCGGCCTCGAACCTCGAGTTTCTCCTCCGCACGGGCCGCGACGACGCGCTCGAGATGGTCAAGAAAACCCTGGACGGGATGGCGGCGGGCGGCATGTACGACGTCGTCGGCGGCGGCTTCCATCGCTACTCCGTGGACGAGCGCTGGCTCGTCCCCCACTTCGAGAAGATGCTCTACGACAACGCACTCCTGACGACCGTGTACCTGCACGCCTGGGTGGTCACCGGGATCGAGGGCTACCGCCGTGTCGTCGAGGAGACGCTCGACTACATGATTCGCGAGCTGCGCCTGTCCGAGGGCGGGTTCGCCTCCGCTCAGGACGCCGACACCGCGGGGGTCGAAGGGCTCACCTATACGTGGACGCCCGAGGAGATCGACGACCCCGGGCTGCTCCAGCCGTTCGAGGATGGTCGCTTCATCCTGCGCGGCGAGCTCGCCGGGGAGCTTCAGCAGCGGCTGCTCGCCGAGAGGGCCGAGCGCGAACAGCCCTTGCGCGACGACAAGGTCGTCACCGCCTGGAACGGGCTCGCCCTGGCGGCGTTCGCCGAGGCCGCCCAGCGGCTCGATCGCCCCGACTACCTCGAGGTGGCCCTCGAGCTGGCCGGCTTCCTGCGTGACGAGATGACCGGTGACGATGGGCTCCTGTACAGGACGTACCGGGACGGGAGCGCCAAGATCGGCGGCTATCTCGAGGATTACGCAAACGTCACGCACGGGCTCATCGAGCTGCACTGGGCCACGGGCGATCTGCGCTGGCTCGAGGAAGCCTGCACCGTCGCCGGGCGGGCAGAGCGCTTCCGGGACGACGAACGAGGCGGCTACTTCGTGGACGACCACGGGCTCGTCGCGCGGCGCAAGGAGTTTGACGACCACCCCACTCCCTCCGGGAACTCCATGATGGCGTTCGTCCTACTCCGCCTCCGCCGGATCTACGGCGACGCGGAGATGGAGAAGCGGGCCGTGAGCGTCTTTCGGCTTGCACGGCCGCTGCTGGAGCGAGCGCCCACCGCAGTGGGGCATCTCCTTTGCGCGCTCGACCTCCATTTCTCGCCCCCGCGCGAGGTCGCGGTCGTCGGAGCGTCGGTGAAGCTCAGACGTGCGGCGCTGGAGCGCTTCTCGCCGAGCACCGTGTATGCCTTCTCCGACGAGCCGACCGAGGCTGTCCCGCTCCTCGCCGGCAAGGGCCTCGTCGACGGCAGGGCGACCGCTTACGTCTGCGAGAGCTTTGCCTGCCAGGCTCCGCTGACGACTCCGGAGGAGCTGCGCGCCGCCCTCTAGAAGGAGCTACGCGCCGCCCTCTAGAGTGAGAGAGATGACTCGACGCGTCCACTTCACCTACGAGATCTCGCAGACTCCCGCCGCCGGCCTCTTCTTCCAGGAGGTCATGAAGCGCGAGCTTCCGCGGCTCCTCGCGGAGGGGTGGCCGACCACGGCCAAGCTGGAGGACTCCGGCGCGCTGTGGTGGAGCGTGGAGCCGCACGGCACAAGCGCGGTCCTCGAGCTCGCCTCCGGGCAGCTCGCGTTCGTCCACGTCGGGTTCGGAAACGTCTTCGCCCAGGTCGCCGCCAGCGACGTGGAGGCTGCGCGCGCGGGGATGGAGGACGTGCGGAAGATCCTCCCCCGCTCGAAGCGCGACCGCGAGGGCCGCGTGCCGGTGACCTTCTGGTCGTACGGGCCGCACGGCCCGATGCCGATGGGGCGCACGCTCTCCGTGCCGTCGTGGGCGGAGATCTCCGGAAACTATCCGGCAGAGACGGGCGATCAGCTCACGCGCCTGATGAAGGGCGACCTTCCGTGGCGCGGCGGCCAGCTCATCCTCTGGCACGGCGAGACCGGGACCGGCAAGACGACCGCCCTGCGGGCCCTCGCGCGCGAGTGGGCGTCGTGGTGCGACCCCCACTACATCACCGATCCCGAGAAGTTCTTCGGCGACCGCTCGGACTACATGCTCTCCGTGATCCTCCAGCAGGAGATGTTCTTCGACGACGGCGACGGTGGGGAGATGGAGGTCACCGAGTACGTCCACGGCGGCATGTGGGCCGTGCCGCCGCACGTCGGCATGATCCAGAGCGGTTCCGTGAGCGAGCGCCGGGCCGAGCCCAGCTGGCGCTTGCTCATCCTCGAGGACACGGGTGAGCTGCTCGCCGCCGACGCCCGGGTGCAGGCCGGGCAGGGGCTCTCACGCTTCCTGAATGTCGTGGACGGCCTTATCGGGCAGGGCCTCCGCGTCCTCGTCCTCGTGACGACGAACGAGGAGCTCGGGGCGCTCCACCCTGCCATCGCGAGGCCCGGCCGCTGCGCAGCCAACGTCCTCTTCAGGCGTATTCCCGTGGAGCAGGCGAACGCATGGCTGCGAGAGCGCGAGAACGAGACGACCGTCGACGAGCCGGCCACGCTCGCGGCGCTCTACGCGATCGCGGAGGGCTGGGACGTAGTCGCCGAGCGGCAGGCGCTCGGGTTCGGCTAGCTGCGCAGGAGCTTCGCGACGACCTCGAGGTCGGCGACGAAGTCCGCCATCGCGCCGGCGCGGGCTTCCTCGGTCTCCTGACGCAGGATCGACGACGGATGGACGGTGGCGACGACGTGCGGGGCCAGGTCCGAGTCCACGGGAACGCCGCGCTGCTTCGTCACGCGGAATTGACGACCCAGGAGCGCTTGCGCCGCGGTGGCGCCGAGCGCCACGAGCACTTTCGGCTCGACTGCCTCGAGCTCGGCGTCCAGCCACGGACGGCAGGCGGCCAGCTCGGCCGCGTTCGGCTTCTGATGGATGCGGCGCTGGCCGCGTGCGACCCACTTGAAGTGCTTGACCGCATTCGTCACGTACGCGAGAGAACGGTCGATGTCGGCCAGCTCGAGTGCCTCGTCGAAGACGCGTCCTGCAGGGCCGACGAACGGGCGTCCGGCGAGGTCCTCCTTGTCCCCCGGCTGCTCCCCGACGAAGACGATCTCGGCGGTCTCCGTTCCCTCGCCGAAGACAGTCTGCGTGCCCGTCTTCCAGAGGTCGCAGGACTTGCAGTCGGCCGCCGCTTCGCGGAGCTGCTCCAAGCTTCGCGCCTCCGGGGCGAAGAGCTGGTCCTGGGGCATGCCCAAGCTATACCCGTCAGATGCTCGACCGAAAATCGAGCGCACCCGCGGATGGCGGCCTAGACGCAGCGCCGGATCGCCGCACTCGGCCTTGCCCGTACTACCTGGTACGGGCTGCGTCCGATCGCGCCGCCCGGCTCGGTCTAAGCCGTCCCCGCGGCCACGCCGATCCTCGGCCGAACATCACGGATGAATGAAGACGGGCGTCCCGAGCGGGATGCGGCGCACGAGGACGCGCAGGTCGGCGTCCCGCGCGTGGGCGCAGCCCGCCGAGGCGGCTGCGCCGATCGTCGCTGGCGCGTTCGTCCCGTGAATTGCGATCCTGTCGCCGCCAGGCCACCCCGCGGGCAGACGCGGCTGGTGGGCGGACAGGGCGATGATGCAGCAGCCGTAGTAGGGCCCGTACGGACTGCCGCGGAGCTTGTCCGTGACGGCGAAACGGCCCGTCGGAGTAGGCGAGCCTGGGCGTCCGACGCCGACCTTCATCCGGCGAACGACGCGGTCTCCCTGCTTGGGAACGAGTGTTCGCTGCGAGAGGTCCAGTTCGAGGCTGTAGCGCGTTCGGCTGAGGCTGACCGAGCTGGAGCGCACCCACGCGAGGCGGCCGTTGGGCCGTGCCGAGGACACGACTCCCAGCCAGTCGCCGCGGCGCCGGACGACACCGAGAGTCTCGGACGATCCAAACTCGGTTCTTGCCCCGACGCGCGCGACGAGGGCCCCGTGGGGGCTGGCACGAAGCGCCGTCGCCGCGTGCACATGAGCGATCTGGAACGCAGGTTGCAGCGTGGGCGCAGGCGCGCTCGCGAGCGCCACGACTGTCGCAGCCAGAGGGAGCAGGCTCGGCACCATAGCCGTCTTCGGCTGCGCTGGCGGACGAACCGTGGGCCGTCCGGACTAAATCGTCAGTCTGCGAGGCCCAATTCGCGCAGGAACGCCCCGCCGCCGATCGTGCGCTCGGCGCGGCCGCCCGCCCGCTCACGAAGCTCCCGGTCGGAGGTGACGAGCCAGTAGGGCTCCTCGAGCTCGGAGGCAGCCCGGGCGATCCAGTCGTCCGCGCTCTCCCCTTCGGTCCCGATTGCGCCCTCGGGCGCCTGGCCGTCGAACACGAGGACGGCGCGCGCCCCGTCGCGCCCGGCCCAGGCGCGACAGCGCTCGACGAGCTCGGCCTCGGGGACGTTGGGCCACCGCGAACGGAGGACGTTGCGCGCGTCGACGAGGACGACCGTCAACGGTGCTCCGTCGCCAGGCGCAGGCCGAGCGCGACGAGGACGGTGCCGGTCACCGCCTCGATGGTGCGCCGGATCCGTGGGCGGCGGAGGAAGTCTCCGGCCCGCGCCACAGCCGCCGCGTACCCCGTCAGCCACGCGAACGTGAGCGTGCAGAACACAAGCCCCAGCGCAACGAGGGCAGGGAAGGTGTGGCCGAATTGTGGCAGGAGGCTGACGAAGAACACGGCCATCTTCGGGTTGCCGAGATTGCTGACGAGACCCTGGCGAAACGCCTTTGCCGGCGGAAGCCGCCGTGCGGTCGCTCCGCCGGGCGAGTGACTCGCCCGTCCGCGGAGCGCGCCCGCGAGCGCCTGTAGTCCCAGAAACACGAGGTACGCCGCGCCGACGAGCCGGAGCGCGACGAACGCCGGCTCGGAAGCCTGCAGCAGGGCGGCCAGGCCGGCGCTCGCAGCCAGGGTCCAGGACATCTGGCCGGCCGAGACGCCCGCCGCCGTGTAGATGCCGGCGGTCCTGCCCCCCAGGAGTGTGTTGCGAATGGTGAGGGCCGTGTCTTGGCCGGGCGTGACGATGACGACGGCCGAGATCCCGAGGAACGCGGCGAAATGAGCGATCATCGAGGGAACTCTCGCAGAGCCCGAATTACACTGCTTCGGAGCTTTGACCGATCTCCATCGATGCCCCCATTGCCGGGCCGAGAACGAGCCCGGCCAGCGCTACTGCGGCTCTTGCGGCGGGGCGCTCGCGCTCGTTTGCGCTGTGTGCGGCGAGAGCAGCCCGCTCGGCTTCAGGTTCTGCGGCGCCTGTGGTGCCGAGCTCGGTCGCGGAGCCGGGGGCGAAGCGTTACCCGAGGAGCGCCGAGTCGTCACGGTTCTCTTCGCCGACCTCGTCGGCTTCACCGCGCGCGCCGAGCGGCTCGACCCCGAGGAAGTGCGCGCAATCCTCACCCCGTACTACGGACGCCTGCGGTCCGAGATCGAAGCGTTCGGCGGGACGGTCGAGAAGTTCATCGGCGACGCCGTCATGGCGGTCTTCGGCGCGCCGGTTGCGCACGGCGACGATCCCGAGCGCGCGGTCCGGGCAGCGCTGGCGATTCGTGACGCCGTAGCCGAGATGAACAAGCGCGATCCCGAGCTCGAGCTGCAGGTCCGGACCGCGGTGAACACGGGCGAAGCGCTCGTGTCTCGCGCGGGGACGAACGAGGGAGAGGGAATGGTCGCGGGCGACGTCGTGAACACCGCCTCGCGTCTCCAGCAAGCCGCACCGGTGGACGGCATCCTCGTCGGCGAGGAAACGCACCGCTCCACGCAGTCGCTGATCGAGTACGAAGAGGCGGAGCCGGTGGCCGCCAAGGGCAAGCGCGACCCGTTGCGGGTGTGGCGCGCCGTCTCGGCTCCTTTCCAGCCTGGAGAACGCGACGTCAAGGGCGGGCCGATGGTCGGGCGGGAGCACGAGCTCGTCTTCCTGCACGAGGTCTGGCGACGCGTCCTGTCGGAACGCCGGCCGCACCTGGTCACCATCTTCGGCCCGGCAGGAGTCGGGAAGACGCGCCTCGCCAGCGAGCTCGGCGCGCTCGCCGCCGAGGAAGGAGCCCGCATCATCGTCGGCCGCTCTATCCCCTACGGTCGCCACACCCCGTACGCCGCGTTCGCCCAGCAGGTGAAGCAGCTGAGCGGAGTCTTCGACAGCGACCCCCCGGAGGAGGCCGTAGCGAAGCTCGAGCGCGCGGTTACAGGGCTCGTCGGAGGCGCGGACGAGGCCGCAAGCCATTTGGCCATGCTGGTTGGGCTCAGCCAGGCCGGCGAGGTCGCCGATCGCCAGATCCTCTTCTTCTCCGCCCGCCAGCTCGTCGACGCTATCGCACGAGAGCGGCCGACGGTACTTCTCTTCGAGGACATCCACTGGGCCGACTCGGGCATGCTCGACCTACTCGAGCTGCTCGCTTCCCGGGTGCAAGGCGTTCCCCTGCTGCTGCTGACGCTCGCCCGCCCCGATCTGCTCGAGACCAGGCCCGGTTGGGGTGGCGGGCTACCCGCCTACACCGCGCTTCCGCTCGACCCGCTCGCCGACGCCGATGCGCGGGAACTCGCCGTCCTCCTGCTCGGCGAGGACGAGGAAAGCTCCGCCTATGCGGCCCAGCTGGTCGAGATCTCCGAGGGAAACCCGCTTTTCATCGAAGAGCTTGCCGCGTCGCTCGCCGAACGCGCGACCCTCGTGGAGGAGCTTCCGACGAACATCAGAGGCGTGGTCTCGGCACGCCTGGACATGCTGCCGGCAGCCGAGCGCGGGATCCTTCTCGACGCCTCCGTGGTCGGACGGGTCTTCTGGCGCGGCGCGCTGGCCGAGATGACCGCCGACCAGGGGCGGTTGTCCGGCCACTTGGACTCACTGGAGGCGCGCGACCTCATCCGGCGCGAGTCGCCCTCGCGCATCCAAAGCGACCAGCAGTTCGTCTTCAAGCACCGGATCATCCGCGACGTGGCCTACGCCACGCTTCCCCGGCCCAGCCGCCGGGAGCGGCACGCCGCGGCGGCCCGCTTCCTCGAGCATGCGACCGGCGAGATGACCGATACGGCGACGGCGCTCGCGCATCACTGGCGCGAGGCCGGTGAAGGAGAGCGCGCCGTCCACCACCTCCTTGCCGCCGCCGAACATGCGGGCCGCGGTTGGGCCAAGCAGGACGCGGTGGCGCTCTATCGGGAGGCGCTGACGCTCGTTCCAGCCGACGAGACTGCGAAGCGGCGCGAAATCGGACGCCTGCAGGCGCTCGCCGCGACCGCCCTCTATCACCTCCCCGACGCCGAGCGCATCGGGCGCGAGACTCAGGCCGAGCCAGGCTAGGAGAGGAGCTACAGCGGGAAGTCGGCGGGCGTCACGTCGCCGGCGATCTCGCAGATCGACGCAATGCGGTGGGCGCCCAGCGCTTCGGCGTGCTGTCGCACAGCGTCCTCGCTCGGGGCCGTGTACACGCAGTAAGTGGTCACGAGGCCCGAGTCCTCGACGACGACGTGGCTGAGCTCCCAGACGATCCCCGACATCTGTTCGATCACTCGCTTGGACTTGCGACCGACCTCTGGCATGTCGTCCTCGCCCACCGAGAAATTGCGTTCGATCAGATACCGGGGCACGACGGAAGAGTATGTAGAACGGAGCCCGGGCTCAACCGAGAGCAGCGCGCTACCAGGCAGCGGCGCCTGACAGCACGGAAGCCGCGGGAAGCTCGAGCCAGATATCCGCTCCCCCGTCCCGGTTCACAGCACGCGCAGTGCCGCCGTGGGCGCGGGCGATGACGGCGACGATCGCGAGGCCGAGCCCGGCGCCCTGCGTCGAACGCGCAGGGTCGCCTCGGCTGAAGGGCTCGAATGCGCGCCCGATGAAATCGGGCGCAAACCCCGGTCCTTCGTCCCGGACGTGGAGCTCGATCCCGTTTCGCCGCGCGGCCTGCAGGAGGACGCGCCCGCGGCCGTGCTGGAGCGCGTTCTCGACGAGGTTGCCGAGCGCCTGCTCGGCGCGGAGACGGTCGACGGAAAGCTCGAGACCTTCGTCCACCTCGACCTCCAGCGACCGGCCTGCGTCGGCTGCCCGGCTCGCGTAGCGCTCCCTGACGTCGCCCAGCAGTTCCGAAGCGGGCAGCGGCATCCGCCGCACCGGGAGCCTGCCGTCGTCGGCGCGGGCGAGGACCAGGAGGTCTTCAGCCAGCCGCGACAGGCGTTCGGTCTCCTCCGCGGCCGAGCGAAGCGCTGCCTCGAGCTCCTCCTTGGTGCGCTCTCGGCGAAGCGCCAGCTCGAGCTCGGCGCGCAGGGCGGCGAGGGGCGTGCGCAGCTCGTGGCTCGCGTCCGAGACGAAGCGCCGCTCGCGGGCGAGCGCGGCCTCGAGCCGGCCGAGCATCCCGTTGAGCGTCTCGCCGAGCCGTGCGATCTCGTCCTGGGCGGGCGGAAGCGGCAGCCGCCGGCCGGGCTCGGCCGCCGAGACCGCCTCCGCCTCTCGCCTCATCGACTCCACCGGGCGGAATGCAGCCGTAGCCAGGCCGTAGCCGGCAAGCGACGCGAGCAGCAGCGCGAGGGGCCCGCCGATGAGGAGCGCCGTGAGCAGGTTTTCGAGCGCGTCGCCGCGCTGCTCCAGCGACGTTCCCACGACGACGATACGGACGCCTCGCGGCGTGTCGACCGGTGTGCCAAGCAAGCGGGCCGTTTCATCCGAGCCGGGGACATTGCGGTCGATCGTGATCGGCTCCTTCTGCGCCCGCGCGACCTGGGCCCTCGTCAGCAACGGGTGGTCGAGCCCTCGCGCCGCAGCCACCACCCCGCCGCTCGCATCGAGCACCTGCGTGATCCCTTCGTCCTTTTGACCGAGCGAGTCGCTCTGCTTGGCAAGCGCTCCGACGTCGCGGGCGCGCGCGTCGAGCCCTTGCTTGATCGTCCGGTCGAGGGTCGCGCTGAGACGGAGGTAGAGGAAGAGTCCCGTTGCCGAGAGGACGAGCGCCATCGCGACGGCAAAGGCGACCGTCAGCCGCACCCGAATCGGAAGGCGTGCAAGGAACGGCACGTTTCTCACCCGCCTCCGTCGCGCCGCAGGCGGTAACCGACTCCGCGAACCGTCTCGAGGGACTCGACCCCGAACGGACGGTCGATCTTCGCCCGCAGATAGCGGACGTAGACGTCGACCACGTTCGAGCGGTTCTCGTAGCCGTAATCCCACGCGTGCTCGAGCAGTTGCAGCCGGGTCAGCACGTCGCCCGCGTGACGCATGAACGTCTCCAGGAGGGCGAACTCCTTTGCCGACAGGTCGATCTCGGTCTCGCCCCGCCATACCTGCCGGGTGGCGGGATCCAAGCGGAGCGTCCCCGCCTCGAGCACGGCGGGACGCTCGGAAGCTCCGCGCCGGGCCAGCGCGCGCATCCGGGCGAGAAGCTCGGCGAACGAGAACGGCTTGGTCAGGTAGTCGTCCGCACCGCTGTCGAGCCCGGCGACGCGATCCTCCACGCCGTCGCGCGCAGTCAGCATGAGGATCGGCGACCAGACGCCCCCCTGCCGCAGCTCTCGACACACGTCGAAGCCGTTGCGCCCGGGAAGCATGACGTCGAGGACGATGGCGTCGTAGGGCGTCGCCCGCGCCATCCACAGGGCCTCCTCGCCGGTGCTTGCGACGTCTGCGGCGTAGCCCTCTTCGACCAGGCCGCGCCTGATCAGCGCCGCCATTTTCACCTCGTCCTCGACAACGAGCGCGCGCATGAGTCTCATTGTGGCGCCAGCTTCGTGAGAGTGCGATGAGAGCTCCTCTCATCGCTGTTTCATCCGACCTTCCTACGGTGAGGCAAACCAAGGAGGTCTCGATGCATCGCCCAGCATTCGCCCTCACCGCCGGCCTTCTCGCCGCCCTGACCGCCGCGTGCGGGGGCGGCAAGTCGGCCTCGACCAGCCCCACGACCACCGGCACCACGAGCGGAGCCTTGGCGACGTCACTCCCACAGGGGAGCACGCCGTTCGAGATGAATCCCGCCGACTTCACGACCGAGATCGACAACCCGTACTGGCCGATGAAGCCCGGCAGCCGCTGGATCTACCGCGAGACCGACGCGGAGGGCGCGGTCCGGAAGGTAGTCGTGACCGTCACGGACAAGACCAAGACGATCGCGGGCATCGAGGCGAGGGTCGTGCACGACCAGGTGACCGAAGACGGCGAGGTCTCGGAAGACACCTTCGACTGGTACGCCCAGGACTCCAAAGGAAACCTCTGGTACCTCGGCGAGGACACGAGGGAGTACGAGAACGGGAAGCTGAAGACGACCGAAGGCTCGTGGGAGGCCGGCGTCGACGGTGCGCTCGCGGGCATCATCCTTCCGGCGAACCCGCAGGTCGGGATGACCTACCGCGAGGAGTACTACAAGGGCCACGCGGAGGACGGCGCTCAGATCATCGGCGTCGACGCGCTCGCCAAGGTTCCCTTCGGCAGGTTCGAGCACGGCGTGCAGACCCGGAATTTCAGCGGGATCGAGCCCGACGTGATCGAGGAGAAGATCTACGGGAAGGGCGTCGGGGTCGTGCTCGAGATCACCGTCTCCGGCGGTTCCGACCGCTCCGAGCTCCTGAGCTACGAGAGCGGCTAGCTACCCGTCGTCCGTGCGCCCGGCGAAGAACTCGTCCGCGTTCGCCCGTGTGAGCTCGTAGACGGCAAGGCGCTGGCCTCCGGGCGCGCGGAAGCTCGCGCAGGGGCCGTGGGGGATCTCCACCTCGCGCAGGTCGGAGACCTCCGCGGCCTGGAGCGCCGCAACGGCATCCGAGTAGCTCGCGACCCGGTAGATGAGGATCGGCGTCGTTCCTTCGAGGTGGCCGCTCAGCAAGATCGCCGGCCCGGACTCCGAGACGTCAAGCCGCGCGACGACGGTTCCCATCGCGTGCACCTTCCAGGCGAGAGTCGCGCCGAGGTGCTCGACCCAGCGTTTCGCCGCCGCGTCGACGTCCTCGGTGGGGACGTAGATGAAGTCGAGCGACTGAAACATCTCGCCGGCTAGCCGCGGTTGTGGTTGACGACCTCGATGTTGTTTCCGTCGGGATCGAGAACGAAGGCGCCGAAGTACCCAGGGTGGTAGGTCGCCCGCTCGCCGGGCTCGCCGTTGTCGCGATAGCCAGCGTCGACGGCCGCGCGGTGGAACCTCTTCACGGTCTCGTTGTCGTAAGCAGGGAACGCCATGTGCACGTGCTCGGTCGGCGTTCCGACGACGACCGAGAACGAGCCGCTCTCGCCTTTGAACTGGCCCCGCTCCGGTGTGTCCCGGTTCAAGCGGAAGCCGGCGTGGGGAGCGATGGTCTCGTAAAAGCGCTTCGATGCGCCGACGTCCGCGACCCGGATCCACAGGTGGTCGACCCAGCCGTCGCGGCGCAACGTGCTGTGGTGCACGGCCTCGGCGCTGTTCCCGTCGGGATCGAGGAGGAAGGAGCCGTAGTAGTTGCCCCCGTATTCCGGGCGGGGGCCCGGTTCGCCGTCGCTGCGGTAGCCCGCGCCCGTCCCGACGCGCCAGAACTCGTCGACGTGCTCGCGCGATGGCGCCACGAAGCCGACGTGCAGCCCGCGGGTGGCGGGCTTGTCGTCGCTCGCCGGCGAGAGCGAGAAGTCGTGCCATTCGGCGAGATGCTCGCCGGAGTGCGTCTTCTCGATGCCGAGCGAGCGGAGGACGGTCTCGTAGAAGCGCTCGGACGCATCACGGTCGGAGGCGCGAATCGTCACGTGGTCGAACATGCAGTGACTCTTGCAGAGAAACGACGCCGTATCACGTCGGCCAGCCGTCCTCGGACGCTGCAGCGCGCGCTCCCGTCTCGCAGGCCAGGTCGAGTGCCCGCTCCAGCGGCTCGCCGAGGGCAAGAGCGACCAGCAAGGCGGCGGCGAAGGCATCGCCGGCCCCGAACGGAGATCGCCGAGCGACCGGATCGGCCTTTGCTCGCGCGATCCGGTCTCCCTGGCAGCCGACGGCACCGCGTTCACCGAGCTTCACGCAGGCGACGTCGAAGCGCGCCCCGAGCGCCCGCGCCGCCTCCTCCGGATCGAGACCCGTGACCGCCCGCGCCTCGTCGGCCGTCGCCAGGACGACATTGGCTTCAGCAGTCGTCTCCTCGAGACGGCCGGCTGCTGCTCCGGCCAGGCGTGGCGACGCGAGGTCGACCGCGGCCCATTTGCCTGCGAAGCGCTCGAGCGCAGCGCGCGCTCCGGGAGCGGACGGTTGCTGAAACAGGCTGAACCCGGAAACGAGTAGCGCGTCTCCAGCGAGAGGATCAGGCACGTCGTCGGGCGCGAGCCGAGCGCTCGCCCCCGGGGAGACGAGCGAAGTATCCGTGCCGAGCGCAACCGCGACGCCTGTCGGCACCTCGGAGTCCCGCGCGAGATGTGTCTCGACGCCCCGTCGAGCGAGGACCCCGGCGATCAGATCACCGGCGGGGTCGGAGCCGACCCGTCCGACAACGGTCGTCGTCGCGCTCATAAAGGCGGCCCACACCCCTGCGTTCGCGGCCGATCCGCCTGCCCGGAGCGTGACGGAGCCGTGTACGCGCTCTCCCGGGCGAGGCGCTTCGCTCGTAGAGACGTCGACCAGGACATCTCCCACCGCGACGAAGCGCACGGGAGCGCCGGCCAAGCGATCAGCCGCCGCTGACTCTTCGCCCCGCCAGGGACAAGATCTCGCTGACCGACGACGCCCGCAGAAGCCGCTCCGACCGCTCAGGGGCCAGCGTGGAGGCGAACGTCTCCACCAGTTCGGCTGCCTCCGAGTAGGCAGTCGAGGCACGGTCGTCGTCCCCGAGCGCGTATGCGGCCCGGCCGAGCGCCGCCCGCGCAACCCAGCGAGCCGGCGGCCCGATGAGCTCGTCCGCCACCGCCACTCCCGCCTCGAGCTCCGGAAGCGCGTCTTCGCGCCGGCCGGCCCGAGCCAGAGCTTCTCCCAGGATCGAGAGCGACTTTGCCTCGTACTTGCGTCGGAGGGTTCGCCGTGCGAGCTCGACCGCCCGCTGGGCCCACTCGACCGCCGACTCGGGATCCTCGGCATGGAGAGCGATCTCCGCGCGCGCGGCGGCCAAGCGCCCGTAGATCAACCACCTCGTCCAGCCGGTCGCGGACTCGGCATCGGCCCACAGCTCCGGCCAAGCGGCCTGAGCCCGTCCGACATCGCCGGCGAGCAGGTCGGTGAAGAGCAGGTCGGAGTGCGCGAACCGTCGCGGCATGCCGAACGCCTCGCCGGTGGACAACTCGAGCGCCTCTTCGCTCCGTCGGCGCGCCTCGTCGAGATCGAGCAACTCACGGTACGCAAGGGAGGAGTAGTTGAGAACCCCGCGCATGTTGCGGCCGAGCTCTCGGGCGATCACGAACAGCTCGTCCCAGATCCGGATGGCCTCCTCGTGGCGCCCGAGGCTTGCCAGCGCTAGGGCTTCCGTGCCGCCGCCCCGCAGCAGGGCCTCGGCGCTATGGACGTCGGCGGCGACCGCACGGGCCTCCTGCGAAAGCTCGACGCAGCGTTCATAGTCGCCTACCCAGTACACGGTGTCAGCGTGCAGATGCAGCTGTTCCGCATGCTCGTAGGGTCGCGTTCCGGGGACCCACTCGGCCAGCGCCCGCTCCCCAAGCTCCAGCGCTCGAGGGAGATCGCCTTCGGCGCCCCGCTGGCCCAGGCCCTGCGCCTGGAGAGCGATCGCCGCCGGCACGGCATCTTCGACACCGAGCTCGGTCGCCAGCGCCACCGCCTGTTCGGCCATCTCGATCGTTTCGGCATCGCGCTCGCTCCAGAGCGTCGCGCGGCCCCGTGCGAGCAGGGCCTCGAGCCGTTCCTCGCCCTCGGCCTCCAGCAGAAGATCGCCTAGCTCCGTGATCGCCGTCTCGAAATCGTTGAGCCTGACGAGGGCGATGCCTCGCTGGAGGCGAATCTGCCGGCGCAGCCCTTCGTCCTCGGCCAGCTCGAGCGCCGTCGCATAGAGATCGGCCGCGGCTTCCTGCGCCCAACCTCGAAAGGCCGCCTCCGCGGCCGCAAGCAGGTACGGGATCGCGCGCGAGCCCTCCCCCGCCTCCCGCCAGTGGTGGGCGAGCACCCACGCGAGCGTGTCGCTCGAGCCCTCGATCGTCTCCTCGACGTAACGGGCGACCGCGGCGTGCCGTTCACGTCGGGCCGCCCGCGGCACCGTCGAGTAGGCCACCTCGCGGATGAGCATGTGCTTGAACGTGAACTCCGCGTCGCCCGCGAGTTGGCTCGTCGCCTCACGGCGGATGAGATCGCGCGTCTCGAGAACGGCCAGGGCGTCGTCGACGTCGTCGCCCCCGGCGACGACGCGGAGAACGCCGCTCCAGAATGTCTTCCCGATCACGGCACCGGAGAGCAGCGCCGCTCGTGCGTCTCCCGGCAGGGCGTCGATCCGCGAAGCGATTGCCTCCCTCACCGTCACGGGAAGCGCGCCGCCGTCTCCGAGCTCGGCGACCGAAGCCGTGAGCTCTTCGAGGAAAAGCGGATTGCCTTCCGCCACCTCTACAAGGCGAGCCACGTCGAAAGAGTGCTCGCCGGCTGCGTGAACGAGGTGGGATGCCAGCGCCGCTGCGTCGGACGCGACGAGAGGATCGAGTACGACCGTCGTCTGGGCAACCAGGCCGCTCGCCCACGCGGGACGGAGATCGAGGAGCTCGGGGCGGGCCGGCGCGACGAACAAGACAGGCGCGTCGCGAACGTAGGTGGCGAGATACTCGATGAGCTCGAACTCGCTCTTCTGCGCCCAGTGGATGTCCTCGAACACGAGAAGCGTCGGCCGTGCGAGCGCAACGCTCTCGACGAAGCGTCGCGCGGCGAAGAAGAGGAGCTTCGGGTCGACCACCTCACTGGAGCCCAACCCGAGCAACACCGCGAGGTAGCGAACCGTGTCGGCGGCCTCGGCCGCGGGCAGGAAGCCCTCGACGGCGCGCTGCAACTTCTCGAGCGCCACGTCAGGCGAGTCCGACTCGAGGATCCCGCTCGCGGAGCGAACGATCTGGGGGAAGGCCTGGTAGCCGGCCTGGGCTCCATATGGCAGGCACCGGCCGCGCAGCAGCTGCCCGCCGCTCTCGGCGACGAGCGCGGAGACCTCGTGGCAGAGTCGCGACTTGCCGATGCCCGGGGGGCCGAGGATCGTGACCAGATGCGGACGCCGCTCGGCAACCGCCCGCGCCCAGAGCGAGCGCATCAGCTCGAGCTCGCGGTCTCGCCCGACCAACGGAGTCGCCCCGATCGGGCGTTCGGCGGGCGCGAAGAGCGGCTCGACGGCGAGCCAGGTCGGCACCGGTTCGGCCTTCCCCTTGGCGTGGACAGCCTCGAGGGGCTCGTACCTGATTGCGTGACGGGTCGCCCGGTAGGTGTCTTCGCCGACGATCAGCCGGCCGGTGGGGGCGGCCGACTGGAGCCTCGACGCTGTGTTGACCACGTCACCGATCGCCAGGGCCTCCTTAGCGCGGTCCCCGCTGAGCGCGATAACGGCGTCACCCGTGTTGACCGCGGCGCGCGCGGCGAGATCCAGCCCGTGCTCCCCGTTTAGATCCTCCAGGCTTCCGAGGACCGCCAGCCCGGCGCGCACTGCACGCTCGGCGTCGTCGCCATGCGCGAGGGGGGCGCCGAAAACCGCCATGACGGCGTCTCCGGCGAACTTCTCCAGAGTGCCGCCGTGCTCCTCGATCCACTGCTTCGCTTCCGCGTGGTAGAACCCGAGAGCGTCGCGCACGTCCTCGGGATCAGCCTGATCCGAGCGAGAGGTAAAACCGACCAGGTCGACGAAGAGCACAGAGACGAGCTTCCGCTCCTCGCGAGGCGTGCCCGCCCCGTCTAGTTGCGAGCCGCAGCTGCTGCAGAAGCGTGAATCAGCCGAGTTCTCGGCGCCGCAGCTCGGGCAACGGGTCTCGAGCGCATCCTTGTCGATCGACACGCCGTAAGTCTGTCCCCTTTCGCGGGAACTGCCAAGAAGATGCTTACTGCACTCCGAGGGTCACGGCGCCGCTGTACCGCTCGGCGCCGGGTGTGACCGCGACGATCGTCGTGCCCTGGCTCTGCGCGAAGATGCTGTCGCTCGAGTTGAGCGTGTCCCTGTTCGGGCGCCGCGAGTACGGGTCGGTCTTGTAGACAGCGTCGGTTCTGTCATCGTCGAAGAACAGTTGGCCGGTATGCACCTCGCTCGATCCGACATGGACCTTGACGTGGATGTGCACCGCGCGGCCCATGTACCACCCTGGGTAGATCGTCTCGAACTCGGCCTTCCCGCTCGCATCGGTCATCTGGATCCCGCGCAGGAAGTTCCCCGAGACGCCCTGAACCCCGGAGTACTCACCCGCCGCGTCGGCGTGCCAGATGTCGACCGCGGCATCCTCGATCGGCGAGCAGGACTTTCCGACCTTCACGACGTTCACCCGCAGGCTCAGGGGTAGGCCGGGCTTGCCGCCCGTGATGTCCTTCCGCACGAGGTCGAGGTCGAGGTAGTAGGGGCCCTCGGTCAGCTCGGGCATGAGGACGCAGTCTGCGCTGGACGCGGTGCTCGTAGCACCGGTCGAGGCCGAGCTGGAGGTAGACGGGCTGCTCGATCGGTTGCCGCCGCCGCAGCCCGGGATGACCGCCGCGAGGCCCAGCCCACCGAGCCAGGCCAGCGCGTGGCGCCGCGTGAGCCGTGAGTTGCCGCCGAGCTGACGAAGTTCTTTCATGTCGGCCAGTCTTGCGCGTGAAGCTAAGAGGCCGGTAAGAACAAACCGCATCGGGGCCTCGTGACGAGACCGTTACGGGGCCGCAAAGCGCGTGTTGCAGCGCGAAGCGAGCATGAGTGGAGAAGTCATGAGCCGCCACGTCGCTGCCACCGTCGCCGTCGCCCTTCTGTTCCTCGGCGCCGCGCTCAAGGCCGACTCCTCGGCTTCCGAGGCGGCCGCGACCCCGACGGTGGCCCAGATGGTCGGGCAGCGGATGCTCGTCGCGTTCCACGGCACCACGCCGGACCAGGCCCTGCTGGCTCGGATCAAGGCTGGCCAGATCGGCGGCGTCATCCTCTCCTCGGGGAACATCCGAGACGCCACGCAGCTGACCACGCTGACGGGAAAACTGCAGGCCGCCGCCCGCGCCGGCGGCCAGCCGCCCCTTCTCGTTGCGGCCGACCAGGAAGGTGGCCTCGTCAGACGGGTGCCGTGGGCGCCGCCGAAAGCCTCCGCAGAGGAACTCGGTACGACCACCGCAACCCACGTCGAGACGGTCGGCCGCAACACCGGTGTCGCGCTCCGCGACGTTGGCGTCAACCTCGATCTCGCGCCCGTCGCCGACGTGCCGCGCACGCGGTCGAACTTCATCGAGGCCGAGCACAGGGCCTTCGCTTTCAACAACCGCTACACCGTCGCCAAGGACGCCGCCGCCTTCGCCGAAGGGCTCGAGGCCGGAGGCGTCCTGCCGACGCTCAAGCACTTTCCCGGCCTCGGTCGGGCCGGGGCGACGTCGACGGACGACGGCCTGGTGCGAATCACCGCGAGCCGAGAGCAGATCGGCTACGACCTGCTGCCTTACCGTGTTGCGCTGGCCAAGTCTCTGAGCCCGGTGGTCATGCTCTCGACGGCGGTCTATCCGGCTTACTCACCCAAAGCGGCAGCGTGGTCGAGCGCGATCGCAAGAACGCTTCTTCGCCATGACCTCGGCTTCCGCGGCGTGACGATCACCGACTCGCTGACTGCTGCCGCCGCCGTCCGCGGGACCACCCCAGGCGTGCTCGCCATCCGTAGCGCAAAGGTCGGCGTCGACCTGCTGCTGGTGACCGGCTCGGAGTCGACCTCGCAGGCCGCCTACCAGGCGGTGCTGCGCGAGGCCCGTTCCGGAGCAATCCCGCTCGCCAACCTGCAGGCCTCGTACGCTCGCATCGTCGAGCTGAAATCCCGAATCTAAGGCCGCCTGCGGCCTACGGCGTGTCCACGGCGGTTCTCGAAACTCGTGACGCCTGTTAGAACTCGTCGGGCCTGAGTTCGACCGCGGTCGCGCCGCGGGGCGTGCGTTGACGCTCGACGAGGACGGCTTCGCGTCCCGTCGCTTCAAGTTCTTGTCTCATGCCTTCTCCTTTCGGGCCCTGTCACGCACCGGGGCGAGGGTTGAAGACCCCGTCCGGGGGACACCAGCTCGAACGGAGGCCCTCTGCGTCCCAGCCGGCGGTGGACGCGCCGGCGTCGTACGCGCTCTGGAGGAACTCGAGCAGGGTTCTGCGCGGGTCGGGCAAGGTCCGGACTTCGTCGTAGGGAAGAAGGGCGAGATGGCTCGAACCGAACGGCTGCTGCCAGCTCGCCGCCTTTGGACGCAGCGGCTGTTCTGCGAGGCCGGCCGGCTCAGGCGCGGTGTACGAGTAGAAGGCGGGCATGCGCACCTTCTGGTCTCCGGGCCAGAAGCCGAAGCTGATGACCTCGTGCGAGTACGCCTCGCGGGTAACCCGGTCGGCGTTCGGGAGCTCGGGGGCGCGCCGGCCGGAGAAGCGGGTCACCGCGATGTCCAAGCCGTGCCAGAAGACGTGCACCGGACTGGTCTTGCCGCAGAACCAACCCGCGAACTCCTGCAGCGTCCAGTCGATCCAGCGAAGCGCCTGCGAGTAGCGCTCCACCGCCTCGCGATCGTACGAAGCGTGCTCGGTGTCCTCGGGAAAGGGCGTGGTCACGGGAATCCCGAACGGCTCGGCTTTTTCCTTGACCTCGATCTCAAAGCCGGCGAGCAGTGCGAAGAAGCGCTCGAAGAACGCGGCGACGGAGAGGCCGTCCGCGAGCGGGAACGAGTCCAGCTCCCCGCGGCTCGTGCGCAGGACGAGCTCGTGGGCGACGAAGTCGAAGGACACGTCGAAGTCGCAGGCCTCGGAGCGGAGGCGGCGCGTCGTCAGCCCACGTGTGTCCACGTAGAGCGGGGCATGCCACCAGTGGTTTTGCGGCGGTGTCGAGGCCAGGCGCACCTTGCCGACGATCTGCGCCCAAAGGTGGAGTGTGTCTTTCGTCGGCTCCCACTGCTCGAGCGCAAGCTCCGGCAGCTCGTTCATGCCTCGGTCCTCGCAAGGTCGACTCGGAAGCTGATCTCGTCCTCGTAGCACCAACACCAGTCCTCCCCCGGCTCGAGTGAGCGGATGATGGGGTGCTGGGACGTTCGGGCGTGCGCCGTGGCATGGCGGTTCGGAGAGGAGTCACAGCAGCCGACATGCCCGCAGGTAAGGCAGAGGCGCAGATGGACCCACCAGCCGCCGATGCGCAGGCAGTCCTCGCAGCCCGGGACGTTCTCGGGGAGGGAGGTCACATGAATCA
>DASXRO010000100.1:0-12663 GCA_036506555.1 Gaiellaceae bacterium | reverse complement strand
AAGAGTTCGCGCTCTCCGAGTACTGGCTGTGCGAGCCTCCCTGCGCTTCACATCGTTCGCGGGCGAGCGCCACGCGGAGTGTGCCGTCGGTACTGCGGTTCGCGTTGCGAGGGCGCCGGCCGACCGCAGCCTGAAAGGAGGATTGCTCCCTCGGTGAAGGGCTGGAGGCGGAGGCGCCGGTCGATGTTGTCCTCGTTGATCGCGGCGGATACGAACGCTCCGAGTCCGAGCTCGGCGCAGACGAGGTAGAGCGTCTGGCTCAGGTGCGCCGCATCCAGGTAGAGCACGCGGTAGGCCTTTGCATGCGCGGCGTACTTCCAGAAGTTCCTGCCGAAGCGTGCCGTCATCAGGAAGAGCACCTGCGCCGAGCTGAAATGGGCTTGGCCGGCCGTGAACTCCATGCTCAGCGCGGTCACCTCGTCGCCGGTCAGAGACTCGAGGAGCTCGAGCTCATGGTCTTCGACGGCGTAGTGGTAGAGGCCCGGCCGGACGCCCTCGACCGCCCGCACCAGTGGGTACACCTCGATGGGGTGCTGCGAGCCGCCCGACGGACTCGTCTTCTTCAAGATCGTCAGCTCGTCTCGCACCTCGAGGGCCCCGTGGCAGCCCCAGACGTAGTGAAGAACGGTCGCGAGCTCCGCGAGGCTGAGTGATGCGTTTGCGTCGAATCCTCGCGAGGTCTTTCGCTTGAGTAGGAGTTCGTAGAGCGGTCTCTTCGGCTCGACTAGCGGCAGCTGGTTGACCGCGACCGGCTCCGAAACAGCGTGGAAGTGGGGAGGTGGCGGCCAGCGGCCGCGCCCCTCGGGAAGGGGTGCCTCCCCGGCGACGACGGCGCGGACGTCGGCCCAGCGCGTGAGTGAATGGTAGAGAGCTGCGTAGCGGTTCCACGCTGGCGAGGCGAGTTGTTCGTCGCGCCGACGCAGCTCCGCCAACCGTTCGTCGGGGCCGTCGCTCACGATCAGGCCGTGGAAGGCGAGCTCGCGCAGAGCGGCGAGGTCACCCGTTTCGTCGACGCGGATCCAGCGATCGGTTGGTATCCCGAGGAGACGGCGCGCCTGGTCGTCCGAAAGCGGCAACTCCTCGCCCTTCAGGACCGAGACGGCGACGAGTGAGCCGTCGTCCAGAGCCCGAAGGAAGAGGTAACGGGTGCGGCGGACGTAGTGCAGTGCAACGGCGGTCGAGGGTATGGAGTCCAGGACGGCTAGCTCGGCGGCTCGATCGTGCCGACCTCCTCGTCCGACTCAGGCTCGGGCTCGCGCGGCGGCTCGATCGTGCCGACCTCCTCGTCCGACTCAGGCTCGGGCTCGCGCGGCGGCTCGATCGTGCCGACCTCCTCGTCCGGCTCCTCTTCGGGAGCCGAAGGCGGCTCGTGGGCGTTGACGGCGAGCGCGGATCCAGATGACTTGGCCATCATCGACTCCTCCGTTGGGGGCGCGAGAGTATCGGGGAAGCTCCACGCGCGTCAAGGAGTCGGCAGCTCGACCCTCGGCTCGCGGAGCTGCGCTCGTATCTGCTCGCGCAGGACGACGTGGCCCTTCGCCTCGAAGAACCGTAGCGCCTCCTCGGCGGTGGCCGAGAACGCCGGCGAGTCGCCGCTCAGACGAAGCACTTCGGCAAGGTCGAGGAGCGCCTCGCCGCGCCAGACGAGGAAGTCCGTCCGGGCCGCGATGCGGGCGCCGTCACGTGCGAGCTGCTGTGCCTCGTCAAGCTCTCCACGTCGTGCCAGCACGCGCGCGCGGACTCCTCGCCACGTAGTCTGGGAGGCGACGTCATCCGCCGGCGCTGTCTGCTCGCTGAGGATCGTGAATCGCTCCGCCTCGTCGGGGCGGTCTTGGAGCTCGAGCGTCCGCGCTAGCAGGGCGGCGCTCGTCGACAGTGTCGACGTTTCCCCGAGCGCTTGCAGCGCTTGGCACCCGGCGCGGAGCTCGCGTTCTGCGGCTTCCAGGTCTCCTGCGAGCAGCTCGATCGGACCCGAATAGTTCGGCAGGGCTGCCAGGACCGGACCCAGCCCGAACTCCTCCCCCACCTTCCTGCACTGCAGGTACAGCTCGCGCGCGATGTCGAAGCGACCGCGCATCGCTTCGAGCCCGGCGATCTTCGCCCGTGTCGAGACCTCGATCGCCCCATGGCCCTGGCCGAGGCGCAGGATGCCCTCGCAACGCTCGATCGCACGTTCGGCAGGCGTCGGCCCGTGGTAGTAGACGAGCGCGAGCATCCGCAGGATCCAGCCCTGTTCGCGTGGATCGCCTGCGCGCCGCGTGTATTCGAGCGCGCGTGTGAACGCCTCCTCCATCCGTGCGCCCCGGCAGAGGAGCCAGTTCGCATGCCCGATCAGCGCCCACGCCTGAACGAGCCCGCCCTTGTCGCCGAGCTCGGCGAAGATACCGAGTGCCTCCTCGGCGACGCAAATTGCGTCCTCCGTCTCTACGCCAGGGTCTGTGTACAAGCGCATGAACGTGTGCTCAACCCGGCTTAGGGTCATGAGCCGACGGTCGCCGATCGTCGCAGCCTGATCAACCGCTTCACGCAAGGCCGCTTCGGCTCCGGTTCTGTCGCCCGCGAAGCGACAGGCCTTGCCCAGCTCCGGCAGAAGCTCGAGCCGGCGTGGCGGGTCGGCTTCGAGGAGGAACGCCGCTCTACGGAGCAGCCCCGCGGCGGCTGCCATGTCGCCGCGCGCAAACGCGCGCCGACCCGCGGAGGTGAGCCACCCCGCCGCACGACCCGCGACCAGCAGAGCGTGCGCGTCGGCGTTGCCGAGCGCTGCTCGGCAACGATAGCTCTGCTCGAGGTGGTAGCCAAGCACCTCTTCGTGCTCGGCGACGCGCTCGCCCACAGCCTGTAGCAGCCAGTTCGCGAGACGCTCGTGCAGCTCAGCCCGAACCTTCTTCGCGATCCCACGGTAAGCGGCGTCCCGGATGAGGATGTTGCGGAAGCGGAAGCTGACATCCCCCGCAAAACTCGACTGCGCAGGACGAATGAGGTCCGCGGCTGCGAGCGTTTCCAGCGCCGCAGTGACGCTCGGGCGGGAGACGTCGTCGGAGAGCGCCTCCACCGCGCCTCGATGAAAGACCTGACCCTCGACGGCGGCTCGCTCGATCAGCGCCCGCTCAGTCGGGGGAAGGCGGTCGAGGCGGGCGCTGAGGAGCGCCTCGAGAGTCGCCGGAAGCTCGCGCCCAGGCTCCTCGACGACTGCCGCAACGAGCTCTTCGACGAAGAGCGGGTTCCCGTCGGCCCTCGCGATCACGCGGGAGCGGGTCTCTTCGTCCAGATCGGCCAACTCGGCCACGAGCTGCTCGGCCTCCCGCTCGGCGAGAGGCTCGAGGCGCAGAGCCTGCCACCTTGGACGCTGCGGTAGCAACTCGGGTCGCGCGAGCCCCAGGAGCAGGATCGGGACGCCGGACGAAAGGGCGACTGTGCTCTCGATCAGATCGAGGAAGGTCGTCTCGGCCCATTGCAGATCGTCGAGACAGACGACCAGAGGCCGCTCGCGAGCAAGCGCCTCCAGCAATTTGCGCGCCGCCCACGCAATGTCGTCGGAAGATGCCGCACCCTCCGCAAGCCCGAGCGCCTGCGAGAGCACCAAGGCGATCCGCGACCCCTGCGGCTTGCTGGCGAGGATCGCGGAGATCCTGGTGCGCGCCGCTTCGACCGGATGCTCGTCTCGGATCCCCGCGGCCTCCTTGACGATCTGGGCGAGAGGCCAGTAGGTAATGCCTTCTCCATAGGGCAGACACTGTCCGTAGACGACGGTTGCAGCAACCGTGTCCTGGAACTCCGCGGCGAGGCGCGACTTGCCGATGCCCGCCTCTCCGGCGATGACGCAAAGACGGCAGCCGCGGCGCGTGACCGCTTCGGCGAAGGCGGCGTTCAGCGCGGCGAGCTCCACTGTCCGCCCGACCATCGGCGCCTTGGCGGGCCTGACGTTTATCGACCTGCCTGCCGCAACCGAAAGAAGCCTGTAAGCCGGTACGTGTTCGGACTTGCCCTTCGCATTGACCGGCTCCGCGAGCTCGATCTCGGTCACGTGCCGCACCAGCCGGTACGTCGGCGTACCGAGCAAGATCTCACCAGGCGAAGCCGCTTGCTCGAGGCGCGCGGCGACATTGACCGCATCGCCTGTGACGAGTGCCTCGCCACGGCTCGCGTCGCCGGCTACGACCTCGCCCGAATATAGCCCGATGCGAACGGCGAGCCGGACTCCAAAACGCTCGTCGAACCGCTCGTTGAGCTCGGCCACGCGCTCGCGCATGTCGAACGCAGCACGAACTGCTCGCACCGCGTCGTCCTCGTGTGCGACAGGGACTCCGAAAACGGCCATGACAGCGTCGCCGATGAACTTCTCGACCGTGCCGCCATGGCGCTCGACCGCTTGGCGCATCTCACCGAAGTAGCGAAGCATGATCTCCCGCACGCTCTCGGCGTCCAGACGCTCGCCGAGCCCTGTCGAGCCAGACACGTCGCAGAAGAGCATCGTTGCCAACCTTCTCCGTTCGGGAGCGAGGGTCCCGAACGAGGCTCCACATCCGGCGCAGAAGCGCGCGTCCTCAGCGCTTTCCCTGCCGCACTTCACACATCGAGCCACGCGCTAAGGCTACGCCCAGGCGATACGAACTTCTACGGCGTTGCCGACGAACACGACCACTGGCGCTCGCGGCTCCCGGCGAGGGGGCGCTCATGACATTCATGTCGATGAGGCTTCCCAGGGTCAGGGCATCGGCCGTCTGGCGGTGCAGCTACTTGAGCACGAGGTGAGCGCTCGAGAGCTCACCTCCATCGAGCTGAACGTCTTCGGCGGGAACACGATTGCGCGCTCGCTCTACTCACTCCGCCAGAGACGTTTCCCGGCATGAGGTTTCTGCCACTTCGTCCAGAAGCGGCATCGGCCACAGGGTCACGGTCGGAGTTCCAACAAAGCGCGTGACGTTCCACAGTCGGTTGAGCCGGGGGGACGGCGACCGGGTACCGAGAGAGAGACGAGGACCTGACCGTCGTGGGGAACGGCCGCTACCCCGCGGCGCCACGGCCGCGCACTGGCTACTCGAATCCCCGACGCGCCCGGAACGGGAGAAGGAGTCCACCCCGAATGGCTTGCGGAAAAGATCGAACTGCCCGCCACAGCAGCCGTGGAATCCGATATCGCAGCCGGTTGCTGTGACGCAACCGGACGCTGGCGAGGCTGTCGCAGGTACCCGAGTTCGTCACCGCTCGGGCTGGGGTCATGCATCCAGAGGAAGTCCGCGTGGAGCGTTCGGCCCGTGCGCGTGCGGGACGTCCGGCGGGGTGCGTGCGCGACCCTGAGCGCATTGGAACCGCCCAGTGGCCGTTTCAGCGTGCTTGGTGCCGAGAAGCGGCTCCTAGGGGACGTTCTCCGTTACGGCGGCCAGGCGATCGTGGTCTTCCCCAAGCTCGATCTTGTCGTGGTGAACGCGGGGAGAGCTCAGTCCTGCCATCCGCCCCGGACTTCTGGAACCTGATAGCGGAAATCGCCAGCGCAAAAGGGCGCGGCTAATTCTCATCACCTGCGAGGAGATGGTTCGCGCAGGAAGAGGTACGTCATCGCCGACGTTAGGCGACACTCAACGAGTCGGCCCAACAGGCTTTTGGTTTGCGCACTCCCAAGTTCCGGCCATTTACCCCGGTCGTTCCGGGCTACTCGGTTTCGCGCTTGGCCGCCGCGTCTCGTTCGCGCTGAATTATCGCGCGACGGCGTTGACGCGCCACCTCGCGCAGGTGCGAAGGGAGGTCAGTGATTGCACTGCCCAATGGGCTGCGCGATGCGGCGTCGACGAGCTCATCTTCGAACTGCTCGTTCATCCGGTCCCGCATCTCGTGGCAAAGCCGGTCCCACGCCTCGCGCATCACTTGCGGGTCGGCTTCGACCGCGGGTGGGATCCGCGTTTCCCACGGGTGACCTGCAGCGCCGACGGCCTGCGCGTTCCCCCAGGCCGCGCGGGCAGCGTCCTGCGATCGATCGAGCGCTGCGAGCCGCTCGAGGAGCAGTTCCGCAGCTTCCGCCAGCGATGCAGCCGCCGCCTCGCGTTCGCGCATAATCTGCTCGAATCTCTCCCGTGCGTCCTCGGCCATCGCTTCCTCGAGTTCGGCGCGCTTCTGCTCGATGCGCGACTGCTGTTCGGCGAGTGCGCGCCGCGTCAGCATTAAGCGATCGCGGCGCTCCGTCACTTGGGCCTCGAGCGTGGCTACAGCTGAATCCTCCTCTTGCTCGGCCGCCTGCAGAGCGGCGACCTCCTGCTCGAGAGCCGCAAGCTCGCGCGAGACGTCGTCGCTCCTCACCGCGGCGCGATTGTGACGCAGCAAAGCGTGGTTCGCCAGGCCTAGCCGCGATCGCCGCTGTTCGCGCGCTTGAGGCTACGCGAGGCGCGGCTTGTAGTCGATCGGATTTCGAGGAGGACGGGCGACCGCAGAGAACGCAAAGCGACGCCCAGGAGTTACCCCGGTCCGCCGCTGTCTCCCCGCGGCTTGCCGGCTGCGGCGTGAGCCATAGGCGCCGCCCTCCTGGGCGGCTTTGACGTTGCTGGTCTGTCTCCGCCGCGGCCCTTTCGCGAGCTCGCGAACTGCGATTGCCACATCCCTCCGCATTACATCCCCGAGGCTCTCGGCTGGGAGAACACCTGCAAATCGGGGGCTTCCGATGCTGAAAATGACTCGCCACATTACCTTCTTCAACTTGGGCGTCGAGAGATGGCGTTCGAGCGGCTTTCGATCCCCAGCCAAACCTGTAGCGACCACGCGAACACGTCGCTCTATGTCGCCTTTCGGCTCATCCGCGACACCACAGCCGGCGACCCCCGGGCGACGGGACGAAGTCCGAGCGCGGCCCGGTTCACGGCTCCCCGTCGCGTGCCAGGGCTGGATGGTGTCGCCCCCTTTATGGGGAGGTACCTCCTGCCGACAAACGAAGGTGGCGCACCGCAAACGGGCTGGGTCGCGGGGGGCCGCAGCCCCCGACCTGGTCCCGGCGGTGCGCCGAGCAAGGCTCGGGCGGTCCTCAGCTCCCCCTGAGAAGCCGTCCGCGATTCACTGAGCGTGGTTTGCGCGCTTGCGCGCTGCGGGTTCTTTACGCTCGCTTGTTCCGGCCGTGCCTGCGCGGCTCCGGCGCGCGAAGCTCAACACCGGGGTGGAGGGACTGCCAGGAGATCGAGCTCGAGGCGCGCCTGCTCCGGCCCGAGCGTCGGGTGTGCCTCGACCTCGATCACGTCGCGGTCCACCCACTCAACCCGACACTCGCGTCGTCGGAAGAAGTCGACCAGTTCGTCCGTCAGCGTGGCGTCACTGAGCTGAATGCGCAAGCGCCGCAGCCTCTGTTCGTGAAGTCGCCGCCGCTGGCAACCTCCTCGTCTCAGTGTCAGTGATAAGGGAGCGGCGTCAATTCATCGAACGAGGGATCAGCGTCGCGCGGTCGAGACGCCGCCTCCTCATCTCGCCGTCAGCGCCCTGACGCATCCTCCGCGTCCGGCTCGTCTTCTGGTTGTCGCAGAAGAGCCGAAAGGCGACACGGGACTACGCCCCGTTTCGTCTAGCTCCCACCGGTGCGGGCCTGCGAGGACGTCTAGCCTCCCGGGCGTCGCCCGCCTCCGTTCTCCGATGCTGGCGGTGGGAGTGTCCGGGTCTGGTGGCTGACAGGAGCGGAAATACTTGCGCGATGAACGTCGAGCCGCTGCTGGAGGTGCAGCGACGGAGCTACGCCGCCGCGACGACCGGCCTCCGCGCCGCCTGGCCCGAGTCCGCCGCACTCGACGGCCGCCGGATGGCGGCGTTGCTTGAGCGGCAGCGCTACTGCGTGCTGGCGACCGGCCGCGCCGACGGGCGCCCGCATGCCTCGCCCGTCGCGTTCGTCGTGGGCGACGGCGCATTCTGGATCGCGACGGTCGAAGGACTGCGGCTTCGGAACCTCCGCGCGACGCCGTGGGCGTCGGTCGTCGTGATGGAGGGCAATGCGGACGAGGGGGAGAAGGGCGACGCGCACCGGGCGCTGACCGCGGAGGGGCCGGTGACGCTGCACGAGATCGCGGCAGCGTACGTCCGGCTCGAGGCCGAGTGGCTCCGCCGGAATGGGCATGCGCCCGACTGGGCGGTGGCGTTCGCCGAGTTGCGCCCCGAGCGCGTCTTCTCGCACGCCGCCGACTAGATACTTGCCGGCCGCGCGGTTGCACGGATCGTCTTGATGATGCGCTCGGATATTCCCCCTGCCCGGCCACAGAGAGCAGGGCCGCCGTCGCGGTCCGTCATCGTGCCTCGACGATCCCGCGCTGGCATCGACGGAACGCGCTCACGATCTAGACGTGTCTACGTTCGACCTCTGGGAGCTGCCTGGACAGGGGTGGCTCAGTCGGATGGCGCGCTCGTTTCCGACCGCCCATTCCTCGGAGTGACGAGGTCGTCGAGAACGTCGAGGTCGGCCTCTCCGTTCCAGACCTGTACGACCTTCCGCATCGTTTCCTGCCACGCGGGCACTTCAGGAGTATCCGCGATGCTGTGCATCCGCTGCGAACAGGCGAGCCACAACGAGCGCGCTGAAGAACTGCCTGCCCACTTTCGAGCTCTAGATGTTTGCGAGCATCAAGCTGCGCAAGCGTGCCGACGGGGAGCGCGCGAAGCCTTCGCGCTCCCCGTCATCCCCCGCCTTCTGGGCGTCTTGTAGACGAGGCGGTCAT
The DNA here is from genome assembly GCA_036506555.1 of Gaiellaceae bacterium. GTDB lineage: Bacteria > Actinomycetota > Thermoleophilia > Gaiellales > Gaiellaceae > JAIBJP01. Next base: position 3,991 of record DASXRO010000100.1, on the reverse strand, counting down.
GCCTGTCGCCCTTCGGATGCGGCTTCGTCAGCCTCGCTTGGCGTATTCGCCGAACTCGCCGAAGTCCACGGCCACACACGGCTCGTCGCCGACTGTCCATGCGTCATGACCGGGCGGTGACGAGCAGAAGCTTATGCCTGTCGCGCCCTCTCGGTCGCGGCTTGGGGCGAAATCGCAGAACAGCGTTGTTGAGGCAGCGTCATCTAGAACTGCGCGCCCGACGCGTGCCACTCGCGCACGCGCGCGGCGTCGAGCGGTGCGTTTGCGTCGCGGCAGTCGAGGCATCGGAGTGATCCTGTCGAGGACAGGGATGTCTGGATCGGCTTGCCGCACGCTAGGCAGTGGAGCTTCTGAGGAGCCCGATCATCGTCGTGTTGCCGCTTAGGCGACGACCACGTAGCCATCTTCGAGATGTAGGTGTCTCGGCTGAGAACCGCACGAGACGTTCGTCGCATGTGTGCCCACTCATCGAATAGCGGCGGCACCGGGCGCGCCGTCGGCAGACAGGGCAGTACCCTTGTCGTGATGTCGAGAGGGAGCGTTGTCGCAACGTCGAGAGGGAGCGATCCGGCGCAGATTCGAGCACTGCTCGCGGCGGCGCAGGGATACGCGGTACTCGACCGGGGGGGAACGCGCATCGGGGCGTTTGTAGAACTCGCCGGCGGTGACCGAATCGCGATACGTCATGACGGCGTCTTTGTCTGGCGTCGGCGTCTGCTGCCAATGACAGCCGTGGCGAACGTCGTTCCTGACCGGCGGGCCGTCGTGCTTACGGTAGACAGACAGGCGCTCGCCGACACGGAGACGCCGCCTACCCCGGCTCCGAAAACCTCCGCCAGCGCGGAGGAATATCCGCCAGGTGGTGACTGGCAAGACCGAATCAAGCGCTACGTTGTGCCGGCGGCCGAAGACACGCGACGCCCGGTCGCCCGTGATGCGGATCAGCCGACGCCGGAGCCGTGCGGAAGAGACCAGCGCACCGCCGAACGGCACCTGCTGTTCATCTCGACATCAGGCGGCTACGCGCTCGTCGAACGGGAAGGTCCCCCTCCACCAGTAGGCCGCGGCATCGAGATACCTGAGCAAGCAGTTTCCTTCCTCGTCAGGAAGGTGGGCCCCTCACCACTTCCGAACGACCCCCGGACCTGCGCGTATCTCGAGCCGAGCAAGTAGTCGCACACCCTCAGGCGGGTACGTGCGCCTGCTGCTGGCCGGTAGCCGCTGTGACTCGCTCGAGCCAGGGCGTCGCCTCGAGCCGCTCGAAGATCTTGCGTGCCTCGGCGAGGCCCGGCTCTTCGCCCTGCTCGAGCAGCGTGACCCCGAGCCAGAACGGGATCTCGAGCTCCCGAAAACGGGCGGCCGCGGCCCTGTAGTCCGCCTCGTTTCCCTCCAACCGCGCCTGGAAGCGGTGCGCCTGCGCCTCGAGGTACGGCGGCCGGAGCCCGGGCGGGAGCTTCTCGATCGTCGCTAGTAACTGGCCGGCCCGTTCACGTTCGCCAAGCGCGAGTGCCGCCTCGATCGCCTCGACGAGGCCCTGCTTGACGAGCTGGTGGCCGGGTCCGAAGGTTCGCGAGAGCTCGATCGTTGCCGCGCCCGCCTCGAGCGCCTCCCCGAAGCGACCTTCGGCGCGGCGCAGGACCGCCGTCGCACTCCTGTAGCAGCCCTGCTCTTGGAGGTCGGCCGACGTCTCGAGGCGCGAGAACAGCGAGTAGAGCCGCTGCGCCTGCTCGAGCTCGCCGCGGTGGATGTGGATCTCGAGCACGGAGGTGAGCAGGCTGAGGAACATCGCCCCCGAGCGGATCTGCTCCTCCGTGAGTTCCTCGAGCGCCGCGAGGGCCTCCTCCCAGCGGCCGGTCATGTAGAGGGGATAGGTCAGCTCCGCGAGCAAGGACCACTCGCTCGGCCGGTTGCCGAGCCTGCGGGCGAGCTCAAGCGCGGGCTGAAGGTAGCCGAGCGCATCGCTGTAGCGGTCGCGCCGGAAGGAGGAGTCCGAGAGGTTGAGATAAGCGTAGGCCGCCTGCTCGAGGAGATCGTGCTCGAGCGCGATCGCGAGCGCCTGCGTCAGGAACGCGACCCTCTCCTGTGGGTGCCCTCGGGCCTCCTCGACCAACGCCTTGGTGAAGAAGGCGCGCACCACCGACTCGGGCAATCCGAGCGACTCGGCAACATCGAGCGCGAGCTCGGCCCGCTCGCTCGCCCGCTCAAGGTCGCCCGCAAAGGCATACCCGTTCGCGAGCCGGGCCGCCAGCAGCGCGAGGTCCGCGTCGGGCTCGTCCGTCGAAATGACGGCGAAGGCGCGCTCCATGCGCTCCAGGGCCTGGTCGAGCCGGCCCAAGTTGGACTCCACCTCGGCGAGCCGGGACGAGACGCGGGCGGCGGCGTGCGTCTCTCCCTCACCCTCGTAGAGTGCGATCGACTCGCCGAGCAGCCGGAGCGAGTCCTCGGGCCGAGCCGCGTACCGGGCGAGATGACCGGCTCGGTCGAGGAGCTCGGCTCGTGCCAGCGGCCCGTCCGAGAGTGCGGCGGCCTGCTCGAAGTAGCGCTGCGCCTCGGCGGCGGCGCCGAGCGAGGCTGCCCGTTCGCCGGCGCGAGCGAGCATCGTTTGCGCCTTCTGCTTGATCTCGCCCGCGTCGTCGGCCTCCGGCGCCGTCTCGTAGGCGGCGACGTAGTGGGAGGCGACAACCTCGACCACCTCGTCCTCCTCGCCGGCGAACGCGGCAGTTAGGTGCTCGGCCGCCGCGAGGTGGCGAGTGCGGCGCTCGCGCTTCGAGAGCGTCTCGTAGGCGACGTGGCGGACTAGGTCCTGCAAAAAGCCGTACTGGCCGTGCTCGGGCGAGCGCGGATCGGCCTGGACGCCCAGCACCTCCTTGCGCACCAGCGAGGACAGCAGCGACTCGAGCTCCCCCTCCGCCAGGCCGGAGAGAGCCGCGAGCCCGGCCCGGGTGAACGTCTTGCCGAGCACGGCCCCGTTCTGGAGCAGGCGCCGCTCCTCGGCCGAGAGGCCGTCCAGGCGCGCCGCGATCAGAGCGTGCAGCGTCTCCGGCACCTCGAGCGCACCGATCTCGCCCGCCGGCCGGTACACCGGCCCCTCCCGCACCAGCAGGCCGCGGTCGAGCAGCATCCGCACCGTCTCGACCGCGTACAGCGGCATACCCTCGGCCCGCGCGAGGATCCGCTCGCGCACCGCCTCCGGCAGGCCGGGCACGAGCCCGGTCAAAAGCTCCTCCATCGCGCTCGGCGAGAGCGGCTCGAGGTAGAGCGAGCTGAAGTTGCGATGGCCGGAGCCCCAGCTCGGCCGCCGCTCAAGCAGTTCTGGGCGGGCGAGCGTGATCACGAACAGCGGGGAGTTGCGCGACCACTCGAGCAGGTACTCGACGAAGTCGAGCAGGCTCGAGTCCGCCCACTGCATGTCCTCGAATGCCAGCACGGTCGGGTAGACGTCGGCGAGGCGCTCGAAGAAGAGCCGCCACGCGGCGAACAGGTCCTGCTTGTCGCGCGCACCGTGCTCGGCCAGGCCGAGCAGGTGCGCAAGCCGCGGCTCGACGTACGCTCGCTCCTCCGGGTCGGCCAGGTATTCCTCGAGCGCGACGTGCAGCTTCTCGAGCGCCGCCGACGGCTCCTCGTCCTCGCCGATTCGGCAGCGCATGCGCACCATGTCCGCGAGCGCCCAGTACGTGACGCCTTCGCCGTACGCGAGGCAGCGGCCGCGGTGCCAGAACGTGCGCTGCGGCAGGCCGTCGACGTACTTGAAGTACTCCCAACCCAGCCGCGACTTGCCGATCCCGGCGATCCCCGTGACCGAGACGAGGTGCGCCTTTCCCTCCTCGGCGCTCGCGTGGAAGAGCTCTTTGAGCAGCCTCAGCTCGCGGTCGCGGCCGACGAACGGCGCCTCGAGGCCCTCGGCCTTGAGCGTGCCGCGCATGCCCGAGACGACGCGCAGCGCGCGCCAGAGCGGGATCAGGCCGGCCTTGCCGGGCAGCTCGTGGCTCCC
>DASXRO010000099.1:0-12798 GCA_036506555.1 Gaiellaceae bacterium | reverse complement strand
GGTGACCTCCTTCCCTCGCAACCCCGAACGCGGGCTTCCGACCGTGGCGGGCGTCGTCCTGCTCTCGGACGCCTCCACCGGCGAGCTCCGTGCTCTCCTCGACGCGGGCGCCGTCACCGCCCTACGAACCGGCGCCGCCGCCGTCATCGCCGCCGAGGCGCTCGCGCGCGCGACGGACGCGCCGGCCGCCGTCGTCGGCTGCGGGGTGAACGGCCGCGCTGTCGCGCGCACCTTTGCCGTCCGCGGCCGCTCAGTCCTTCTCTGGGACACGCGGCGAGAGCAGGCCGAGGCGCTGGCGGAAGAGCTCGGCGACGCGGCCTCTGTGGCCTCGAGCCGAGAGGAAGCACTGAGTGCGGACATCGTCGCCACGGTCACTCCGGGCACCGAGATCCTCTTCCCGCCCGGCTCGCTCCGACCCGGGCAGCACGTGAGCCTCATGGGCGCCGACGGTCCCGGCAAGGCCGAGATCGCCGTGGAGGAGCTTCTCCGGGCGCGGGTCGTCTGCGACGAGTGGGAGCAGGCAAGCCACGCCGGAGATCTAGCCCGCGCTGTGGAGGCGGGCAAGCTGAGCCGCAAGGGCGTGACCCAGCTAGGTGACGTGCTCACCGGAGCCGCCGAGGGCCGGCAGGCCGAGAGCGACATCACGGTCTTCGACTCGACCGGCCTGGCGATCCAGGATCTTGGCGTGGCCATCGCCGTCTACGAGCGGTGGCAGGCTGCCCCCGACGACGAAGCGTTCGCCGGAGCAACCAGCCTGGAACTCGGGTAGCTCGGAACATCGTGAGGCCGGGATGCCGGACCCGCATGCCGTACTTGAAACCGAGGACCCTCCCGTTTGCAAAGACAAATCCGGCACGGGTCGACTGCTACTTGCAGATCTGCCCGAGGGGAGTAAGGTAGTGGCCTGCGGCGAGTCTGGCTTGCGTGTGTAGCAGTAGCACTGGCGGCGGTTTGCGTGGCGGTCTTGCTGAGCCTCGGCGCGACTGCCGCATGGGCGCAGACGCCAACGCCCGATCCGGCGCCGGTGCCGCCTCCACCGCCCGCGCCGGCTTCCGAGCCCGCATCGACGCCTCCGCCGACCACATCGACCAGCCGTCAGGCGCCCGCCAAAGCAAGGCCCGCCAAGAAGAAGGGCGCCAAGACGCAGCCGGTGCGACGACCGGCCTACACGGTCCCGGCCCATGCGCCGCTCGCCGAGATGGGTACTGCCTCCGTCCAGAGGCCGCCGCTTGCAGCGTATGCCTCGCCTGTGGGCCTCTCGTCGGGAGCGGGAGGCTCAACCGGCGCCTTCATCGTGCCCATCTTTGCGCTTTGCGCCGTCGCGGTCTTCTCCATAGCCTTGGCGCTGGTGCCGGCGCCGGTGCTCGGGCGCATCTCCACACACGCGCTGGAGAACCGCCGGGATCTCGCGCTCGGAGGCCTCGTTGTTCTCCTCGGAGTGACCGTCGGCATCCTCGCCGTCCTCGCCGTCCTCGCGGGTAGCTAGCGATGGACAGCTGGCGACTTCCAGCCCTCTTGCTCGCGGTCGTAACTGCAGGCGCAATCGCCTCAGCCGCGCAGGGCGACGCAGCCGTTCTCTCGAAGCCGACGATCTCCACGCAGACGACGACGTGGACACAGGAAACGGACGCGACCTTCGAGTTCTCCGCAGACCCCGGAATCAGCTTCATTTGCCGGCTCGACGGCGCCGTATGGAACGCCTGTTCGAGCCCGACGTCGTACTCGTCTCTCGCAGAAGGCACGCACTCCTTCCAGGTCCGGCAAACCGACCTGGCCGACGCGACGAGCCCGCCCAGCGGACTGGACTGGACCATTGACTTGACGCCGCCGGATACCCCGGCGGACATGACCGTCGAGGCGACGTCGCCCTTGGGCGCCTCGGTTACCTTCGCTGCCGCTGACAACCTCGATCCCGCGCCCGAGCTGAGCTGCACACCGCCGTCCGGATCGACGTTTCCGCTCGGAACGACGGGCGTCAGCTGCACGGCCACGGACGCGGCGGGGAACGTGAGCCCGAGCGGCACGTTCTCGGTCACTGTCCAGGACACGACGCCACCCACACTTGCCCCACACGCGGACGTCATCGCTCCCCAAGAGTCTGCCGCCGGCGCTCAGGTGGCCTACGAGGCCCCCGCGGTGAGCGACGCGGCTGACGCGAGTCCCTCGGTGGACTGCGTGCCCGCTTCCGGAACCGTGTTCGCGCTCGGCGACACGCCCGTCGCCTGCACGGCGACCGATGCGTCCGGAAACACGAGTTCAGAGCTCGATTTCACGGTAACCGTCCAGCAGGGACCTACCCCTCCCCAGCCGACTCTCGCCGCCGACGTGCCGCCCCTCACGAACAGGACGGATGCTTCGTTCGATTTCTCGGTCGAGGAAGGCGCAACGGTGGAGTGCAGGCTTGACGGCCCCCTCGGTCCGGGCAGCTTCGGCCCGTGCGCCACGACAACCTCACAGAGCTACACGGGGCTTACGGAAGGGGCATACCTGTTCACCGTGCAGGCGACGAACGGAATCGGCAACGTGGCCCAAGCCACGTACAGCTGGACGGTGGACGTCACTCCCCCCGCCCCCGTCGCTGGGTTCCGCGCCCGTGGCGGCGATGGGCGGGTGTGGCTTCGCTGGACGATGCCCATCGACCTTGACTACGAGCGTGTCCGGATCTGGCGTCAACGGGTTGGAGCCACGTCCTGGAAGCTTCTCGCGGAGCGCGTGACGGCCACGTCCCTCACCGACCGCGCCGTGAGAAACGACGTTCGGTATCGCTACGCCATCCGCAGCGTCGACGAGGCACACAACGCCTCCGCCGCAGCGGAGACGACGGCGCGCCCGAGCAAGATCTTCTTGCCCCAGTTCGATGCTCTGCTCGATTCGCCGCCGCTGATCGACTGGACTTCGGTCTCGACCGCTACCTACTACAACCTGCAGGTGTGGCGAAACGGCCGCAAGATCCTCAGTCGCTGGCCCCTTCTGTCGCGATTTCGCATGCGATCGAGCTGGAGCTACCGTGGAAAGACATACTCGCTAAGCGCGGGGCGCTACATCGTCTATGTGTGGCCGGGATTCGGGTCCAAGGCAGCCGCGAATTACGGACGCCTGCTCGGTTGGACAGCGTTTCGCATCGAGTAGCCCGGCTTGCAGCGGTTGTGGCGGCAGCGCTGAGAGAGACAATGCTCGCGGGTCGACTGAGAGAAGGGCGTCGCCGAGAAGAGCCGAACTTGAGGCGGGAGCCGGGGATTGGCACGTGAGGGGCGCCGCAGCCTCGACCGAATCCACGGCTCCCGACCTTTCCTCGCGGGCTCGGGTGCCGCTTCGTGCCGCTCTTCGCGGCGATGAAAGGCGCAGCCTGTCTGAGCACTGCCACGCGTAACCGCGCCGAAACACCGCACGATGTAACGCCCTGGGCAGATTCGGCAGACTGACATATGCATCGAGGGCGGCTGCCGTCTGGCAGCCGCCCTCACGAGCGCCGGCGGGCTAACCCGGACCTGGAAGACTTCGTCGGAGTCATAGAGATCACGATCTAGGAAAGGAGCCGTCCAATGGCGCGAGTGGTGCACGTGGAGTTCCCCGCGCAGAACGCGGATCGGGCGCAGGGCTTCTACGAATCGCTTTTGGGGTGGAAGTTCTCGCAGCCGATGGAAGGAATGGACTACCGGATGGCCGACCTCGGCGAGGGACAGGGGGCGGCCGTGTTCCCGTCGGATTCGGGTGGGACCGGTCTCAGGGTCTACTTCGGCGTCGACGACATCGAGTCCGCCATCGCTCAGGTGCGAGAACTCGGCGGCCAGGCCGAAGACAAGATGCCCGTGCCGGCAATGGGTTGGTTCGCGGCCTGCCAGGATCCCGAGGGGAACGCGTTCTCCCTCTGGCAGACCGACTCGTCGGCCCCGGCCGCCTAGGGGCGCTTTTCGAAGACCTCGTACGTGCGCTCGTAGCCCATCCCGAGGCGCTCGTACAGCCGCCAGGCCTCGGTCGGGTTGATCGAGTCCGTCTTGAGGGTGACCCGGGAGGCGCCACGGCGCCGGAACTCGCGGAAGGTGTGGAGCATGAGCGCCTCGCCGAGCCCGCGGCGCCGGTGCTCCGGGTGGACGACGAGGTCCTTGACGTAGCCCTCTTTCCAGTTGAGGGCCGCGGCGACGAGCTCCCCGTCCGCCTCGGCGAGGAACCAGCAACTCGGGTCGAAGCTCGGGTCGCCGAGCATGAACGTCTTCCAGTCCTCGAACGGCAGTGGGCGGTGGTGTGGCTCCTGGGCGTACGCGACGTCGAGCAGGTCCTTGACCTCGGCCGCCTCCTGCTCGCGGAACGTCCGCACGATCACGTCCTCCGGCCAACGCGGCGGCGGGAGCGAGTCCCCCAGGTCGATGCCCATGAGCCAGACCTCCCAGGCCTTCTCGTAGCCGTTGGCGAGACAGAAGGGAGCTGCCGCGGGCTCGAGTGTGACTGTCACGAGCCGCAGCACCTCCCCCCGGGCGTCTTCCTCGACCCTCCGCAGAAGCTGCGTGCCGATGCCGCGGCGCCGCTCCGAGGGCCGCACGAGCACGTCGATGCCGCCGGCTCGTATGTGCGCGCTGCCGGCGAGCCCTGCGGGCATCTCCGCCACGTAGGAAGCGTCGGCGATCGCGAGCAGGTTCGAGAACATCCCGAAGGTCAGCTCGGGCTCGCCGAAGAGCTCGCGCTCGTGCTCTGCGACGAGCTCATACGCCGGATCGGCATCCTCGGGCCGGAAAGGCCGGATCTCGGTCTCAACCACGCTCGACAGGCAGGCCACGCGAGGACCACTCGCTCCAGGAGCCCGGGTAGAGGCGCGCATGAACCCCGGCACGCTCGAGCGCCAGGACGTCGACGGTCGCGGTGATGCCGGAGCCGCAATAGACGACGACGTCACCGTCGGGCGCGGGACGCTCGAACGCCTCCGCATAGGGGATGTTCACGGCGCCCGGGATGTGGCCCGCAACCGCATCGATGGGCTCCACCTCGCCTCGGAACCGCTCGGGGGCCCGCGCGTCGACCACCGTGAGACCCTCCTCCCCCAGCCGCCGCTCGAGCTCCTCCGCGGTGATCGTGTCGTCGTCCCGTACGTGTGGGACGAATTCGGCTGCCTCCATTTGCTCCTCGCCCGAGCGCAGGGGCCCGATCCACGCGTCGATTCCACCGCCGAGCACAGCCACGTCGTCGTGGCCGAAGTGACGCAGAAGCCACCAGAGGCGGGCAGCGCCGCCCGTCATTCCCTGGTCGTAGGCGACGACGAAGACGCCGGGCCCGATGCCGGCCGCGCCTGCCGCCCGCGCGAAGTCCTCGCCTCGAGGCAACGGGTGACGGCCTCCGTCCGGGCCGCCGGGCGGTGCGGAGAGCTCGCGCTCGACGTCCAGAAACGATGCTCCGGGGATGTGCCCTTCGAGATAGAGCTCTCGACCGCGGTCCGGCTGCCCGAGCTCCCACCGGCAGTCCACGAACCGGTATGTCAAGCCGGGCGGAGCTGGTAGATCGATCCCCCGAGCGAAACCATGAAGAGCCCGCCCTTCGGGCCCTCGCCGAATGACGACAGTTGCGAGACGTTGAACGGCTCTTCGCGGAAGTCGGTCACCGCGCCGCCGGACTCGACGAAGCTCCAGATATCGCCGCTGCCGAAATCCCCGAAGAAGTAGCGTCCCTGAGCCTCCGGAATGGTGGTCGCGCGGTAGACGAAGCCCCCGACCACCGTGCCTCCTTCCGAGCGCGGGTAGTCGTAGATGGGATCCTTCTGCGGGCCGCTTCCCTTGAGGCCTTGGTTCTCGCACGTGTTGGCGAGGTCTCCTTCGAACGCGTCCCACTCGTAGTTCTCCGCCGGGAGCGGCAGCTCGTTCCTGCGCAGGAAGTCGACCTCCTCCCGCGCCGATTGGCCGACGTCGCCGATGTAGAGATCGCCGGTCAGCCGGTCGAACGCCATCCGCCAGGGATTTCTGAGCCCGTAGCCGTAGATCCGCACTCGCGTCCCGTACAGCTGCAGGAGCTTGCCGAGGCGGCTGGAGAGGTTCTGTGCGTTCTCGGGCGGGTCGCAGCCGGAGCCACCGTCGCCGGTGCCGAGGTAGAGGAAGTTGTCGGGGCCGAACGCGAGCGTTCCGCCGTTGTGATTGGCGTTGGTCGGGTGCGAGATCGTGACCAGGTGCCGCCGCGTGCCCGCGACGACCTTCGTCCCGCTCGAATTCATCTTGTAGGCGTTGACCTCGTTGTTGCCGGAGTTGTTCGTGTAATAGACGTAGAACGTCCTGTTCTTCGCGAAGTTTGGGTTGAAGGCAAGCGAGAGGAGACCCTCTTCGCCGCCGTACCGGACGAGCCCTCGGATGTCCTGGACGACCGTGCGACTGCCGCTCCTCCAGCGGATGATGCGGCCGGGCTGCTCGACGACGTAGATGGTCCCCGACGCTCCCCCGCGGGGAGCCACGACCTGGACGGGGCTGTTGAAGCCGCCGGCGACGAGCACGCGCTTGAGCGCGGCGTCGGCCCCCGCGGGCGCGGAAAGGACGAGCGCGATCACGAAGACCCCTGCGAGGCGGCGCACCGGCTAGAGGGTAGCGCCGGCGGCTTCGGCCCGCTTCGCCCAGTAGCGGGCAAGGCCCGCGTACGACTGCCAGAGGGGCCCGGCCTGCGTGTATGCCGCCGCCAGCTCGGGATCGAGAGCCGACGCTGCGAGCTCCTCCTCGGCCGCTCGCACGAACTCGTCCTCGGTCGCGCCGTCCCGGACGCGCTCAGCCCAGGTGCGGAGCCGCACGCGCATCTCCGCCAAATGGGCGTCGGGCTCCTCGACGACCCCGAAGTGCGGGAGACAGAGCCGGGCCGGCCGGCGCGCCGCGATCTCCTCGAGCGTGCGCTCCCAAGCCTCCAGGTCGATGTCCGGCGGCGGTGACACCGGCGTGATGAAGGAGGAGGGGGCGATCCGCGCGCCGGTGGCATCGCCCGAGTAGCAGGTGCCGTCCGAAGCGAGGTAAGAGACGTGGTGAGAGGCGTGCCCCGGCGTCGGCCAGGCTTCGAGCTCGAGCACCCGCTCCCCAGCGACCTCGATCGCCTCAGCGGGCACCGGGGCGAGCTCCCCCCACAGGCGGTCGAAGTCGTCCCCGTACAGGCGCCGCGCGCTTCGCTCGAGACGGTTCGGATCGACAAGGTGCGGCGCGCCGATCTCGCTCATGTGGATGCGCAGGCGCGGATTCCGGCGCACCAGCACGCCCGCCGCGCCCGCATGGTCGAGGTGGATGTGCGTTAGCACGAGGTGCCGAAGATCCTCGAGCGCAAGGCCATGGCCGGCGAGCCCGCCTTCGAGGGCATCGAGACAGGTCGTCGGACCGCAGTCCACCAGCGCCGGCTCCGCACCCGGAAGCAGGTAGGCGGCTATGACCCGGGGCCGCCCGAGATGGAAGAGGTCGAGAAGCTCGAAGCTACTTGACGACGAGCGTGCCCTCCATCCCGGCAGCACGGTGGCCGTCCACGGAGCAGTAGAACGTGTACGTCCCCGGCTTGAGGTCGAGCGTGAGCGTCGCGCTGGACTGCTTGATCGTGTCCGTCGCCTCGTCCTCGACCCCGTTCCCCTCGACAGTCACGTTGTGGGCGAGCGAGGAGTCGTTCGTGAAGTCGATCGTCACGTTCCCGGCGCTCGCCGAGAGCGAGGTCTGGTCGAACTTGAGCGCGCCGCCGGGATCCGCGGCCAGGAGCGTCTCGCCTCCGCCGCCTCCCCCGGTGGCGGCACCGCCGGTCGTCGCCGACCCGCCGCCGCCTCCGCAGGCGGCGAGGACGAGCGCAAAAGTCGTCAGAACAGGGACAAGAGGGCCTGCGCGTCGCGTCATCTGGTCACTCCTTCCGGATGGTCCACTCTAACTACGCGCAAAGCGGCCAAGCAGATTAGGGCGGCGGCCGTCACGATCGCCGCCCACGCCCAGGAGAGATCGGGCCGGATGAGGCTCGGAATCCGCACAGAGACCGTTCCGCGCTTCACGAGCTGCTCGGTCCAGAAGTCCTGAAGCGCGTTCGCGAGCCCGTACACGAGCATGAGCGAGAGATAGGCGGCGAGCGCGATCGCCTGCTTCGCCGAGCGCATCTGTCGCGGGACACGGGAGAGGACAAGCGCCGAGATCACCAGCAGGACGCCGTCCATGCCGTGGTGCCGTCCGAGATGGACAGCGTGGAGGGAAGGCTCGCCGCCCAACGACGGAGCCAGTTGATTCGCGAGGAAGATTCGGCCGATCACGGGTGCGTCGCTCACGTAGAAGCCGACCTCCGCGAAGATCCAGGGCAGCGCGACGAACAGGAGACCCACAGCGGCGAGAGCGCGGGCGATATCCGCCCGCTCGAATGGGCGCGTTGGGCCGAAGCCTGCCCGGACGAGCGCAACGATCGTCAGCGCCAATGCGAGCGCGACGCCGACGGCCGCGAGAGCGTTGACAGGACGCGCGTCGAGGTCCGCCTGGTCGATCACGCCGGGAAACCCAATGGTGGCGCAGAGGACGGTCGCGACGCCCGCCGTGACCGCCGCCGCACGCGTGCCGAGACGGGCCGCCGCAATTGCCGCTAGCGCGACTGCGACGATCGAGAGCGGGTAGCCGAGGAACACGAGCACGCGCGAGGCCCCGCCCTCGATCCCGGACCCGGACACGTGGTAGAGGTCCTGGGAAGACACGCGCGCGTAGGTCACGAAGACCTCGACGGCAACGACCGCGAAGAGCGCCCAGACGATCACAGCCTCGGTGAGCCCCGGCCGCTGCCTATTCACCATTCCGGGCCGAGCCTAGACTAGTTCGGCCATGCCGGACCAGGCTTGCGCCGCTTGCGGCGCCGAAAACCCCGTCGGAGTGCTCTTTTGCGGGCGCTGCGGCTCTCGCGTGGGGCGCAAGTGCCCTTCTTGCGCCTCGGTCGTAGCCTCCGATCTTTCCTTCTGTACTTCCTGCGGAGCGGAGCTGCAGCCCTTGCCCCGCGCATCCACGGAGGAGCGAAAGACCGTCAGCGTCCTCTTCGCCGACCTCGTGGATTTCACCGCCCAGGCCGAGGAACTCGATCCGGAGGAGGTACACGGCCTGCTGGCCTCTTACCGCGAGCGCCTGCGCGCCGAGCTCGAGCGCTTCGGCGGCACGGTGGAGAAATTCATCGGCGATGCCGCCGTCGCGCTCTTCGGAGCTCCAATAGCGCATGAGGACGATCCGGAGAGAGCCGTCAGGGCAGCGCTGGCGGTGCGCGAGGCGATCGGTGAGCTCGACGGCGCCCTGCGAATCGGCATCACGACCGGAGAAGCCCTCGTGACCCGAGACGCCCGTCCACTAGAGGGGGAGGGTATGGCTGCCGGGGACGTGGTCAACACGGCGGCCCGCCTTCAAGCCGCCGCGCCGGTGGGCGGGATCCTGGTCGACGAGGCGACCTACCGCGCGACCGAGCATGCGATCGAGTACCACGAAGCCGAGTCGGTGGACGCTAAAGGGAAAGCCGCGCTCGTCCCTGTGTGGGAGGTCGTCGCGCCCCGGGCGCGGCTCGGCGTGGACATCGCGTTCCGCGGAGGGGCCGCGCTCGTCGGCCGCGATGTCGAACTGGGCGCGCTTAAGGACGCGTTCTCCCGTGCTCGCCGCGAGCGCACTGTGCAGCTTGTGACGCTCGTCGGCGCGCCGGGAATCGGCAAGAGCCGGCTCTTGTACGAGCTCTGGGCGAGCTTCGAGGCGGATCCGGTGCTGCTGTACTGGCGCCAGGGGCGCTCGCTTCCTTACGGGGACGGATTCAGTTTCTGGGCGCTTGGGGAGATGACGAAGGCCCACGCCGGCATCCTCGAGAGCGACGACTCGCATACAGCGCTCAAGAAGCTGCATCTGGCGGTCGGCCACGCGGTCACCGATCCGAGCGAGACCCAGTGGGTCGAAGGGCATCTGCGCCCACTCGTCGGTCTCACCGGTGGGACGGAGGGTGGTGATCAGCGTAACGAAGCGTTTGCGGCGTGGCGGCGATTCTTCGAATCCCTTGCCGAGCAGCGGCCGCTCGTCCTCGTCTTCGAGGACCTCCACTGGGCCGACGACGGGTTGCTCGACTTCGTCGACCATCTCGCCGAGTGGGCCACCGACGTTCCGCTGCTGGTCGTCTGCACGGCACGGCCCGAGTTGCTCGATCGTCGCCCAGGTTGGGGCGGAGGAAAGCGGAACGCAGCCACGATCTCCCTCACTCCGCTCGCAGACGAGGACGTTTCCGCCCTCATCGAGTCGCTCGTCGGCAAGGCGCAACCGAACTTGGTCGCGCATGCGGGGGGAAACCCTCTCTACGCGGAGGAGTACGCGCGCATGCTCGCCCAGAGCGGGAACGGCGAAGCGCTGGCTCTTCCGGACACGGTGCAAGGAATCATCGCCGCTCGGCTCGACACCCTTCCGCTCGAAGAAAAGGCTCTGGTTCACGATGCGGCCGTCCTCGGCAAGGTCTTCTGGGTGGGCGAGCTCGGGCATGTCGCCGGCCTCGATCCCGCAGCGGTGCACGAGCAGCTGCAGGTGCTCGAGCGCAAGGAGTTCGTCCGCCGGGAACGACGGACCTCGGTCGCCGGCGAGACCGCGTACGTCTTCCGCCACGTGCTCGTGCGCGATGTTGCCTACAGCCAGATCCCACGCTCGCGTCGAGCAAACAAGCACGTGGCCGCTGCGACATGGATCGAGTCGCTAGCCGCAGACCGCAGTGACGACCTCGCCGATCTCGTGGCTCACCACTACTCGAGTGCTCTCGAGCTCGCGCGGGCAACCGGCGACGACTCCTCCGACCTCGCCACACGCGCACGGCTCGCGCTCCGCGACGCCGGCGACCGCGCCGCACGACTGAACGCGTTCTTCGAGGCCGCGCGCTTCTATGGCGACGCACTCGATCTCTGGCCGGTGGGCGACTCGGAGCGGCCCCGGCTTCACTTCGCGTACGGACGCGCGCTCTTCTACTCGGAGGACGGCGGCGCCGACGTGCTCGCAGAGGCGGCCGAGGAGCTGCTCGACGCGGGCGACCTGGAGGGGGCCGCCGAGGCGCAGACGCTCATCGGCGAGCTCTGCTGGATCGCGGGTCGGCGCGACGTCGCCTTCGACCACTTTCGCGGCGGCGCCGCCCTGCTCGCGGACGCCGAACCCTCACGCGAGAAGGCTCACGCGCTCGCGATTCTCGCGCGCTTTCTCATGGCCGGGGACGAGTACGACGAGGCGATCGAGCTCGGCTCGGAGGCACTGCGAATGGCCGACGAGCTCTCTTTGGAAGATGTCCGGGTCACGCTGCTGAACACCATGGGCGTCGCTCGTGTGGGCACCGGCGACCTGGGGGGAATTGCGGACATCGAGGCGAGCATCGAGCTCGCCGAGCGGGTGAACTCGCCCGACGCGGGGCGCGGGTACAACAACCTCGCCAGCACACTCTCCGCGCTCGGCGAGCTCGAGCGTTCCTTCGAGCTGTACGACCAGGCCTTCCGCGCGGCGGAGCGGTTCGGACGGCCGCTCGCAATGAGCTGGATCCGTGTCGAGCAGGCCGACGAGCATTACTTCCGGGGTCGTTGGGACGAGGCGATCGGCATCTGCGACGAGCTGCTCACCGGTTCGATGGCCGGGGAGCACTATGTCTTCGAGGTCGGCGCGCGCGTCATTCGCGCCCTCGTTCGCTTGCCGCGCGGCGACCTAACCGGGGCCGAGGACGACCTGATCGAAGCGCTTGCGTTCGCTCGCGAGCTTCGCGACCCGCAGCATCTTTTTCCCGCACTGGCCGTCCACGCGTTTGCGCTGGCCGACACCGGACGCGGCGGCGAGGCCGCTCCGTCGGTGGACGAGCTGCTCCACCACTGGCGCGCGAGGCCGACGGCGTTCGCCTCCGGCTGGATTGCCAATCTCGCTCCAGCGGCTGTTGCGTGCGGGCGTGCCGCCGAGCTAATCGAGATGGGCGCCTCGGTCAGAGTCCCGACACGTTGGCTCGAAGCTGCGACACGTTATGCGGCCGGGCAGTTTGCGGAGGCGGCGAGCCTGTACGCTCAGATCGGCTCGCAGCCGGATGAAGCGTACGCGCGGCTTCGCGCCGCCGAGCAGCTGATACAGGCCAATCGGCGCGCAGAAGCCGACGAGGAGCTTGCGACCGCGCTCGAGTTCTATCGTCGCGCCGGAGCTGCTCGCATGGTCAGCGAGGCTGAGTGCCTGCTCGCTCCGACCTAGATCCGCTCGACGCGCTTCTTCTCCCCGTACGCATTAACATCCGGCTCCCGGAGCAGGTCGTCGATCTTGTCGTCGCCGACGTGCTCGATCAGCGCGTAGTAACGCGACTCCGGGTCCTCTTCGTCGCGCCAGAAGCAATGGAGGACGCCCTTGTATTTATCCCTGTCGAGGACGTTCTTGATCTTGTCCTTCCGAGCATGCCCATCGCTCCCGCGTACTGGAACCCACCAACCTGGCGGCACCGCAGACCTCCTTCTTGGCCTTTGCTCCCCGATCTTCCTCCTCGCGAGCCCGCAGAGCAAGCCTTCCGAATCACCCTTTTCAGGGAGGGGGACGCCGGGGGAAGCCGGTTGAATGCGGGTGCAGAGCCCTTTTCGAAGGTAGCTGCGGCTTATGGGAGTACTGCGAGAGGCCAAAACCGTCGCCTCCGAGGGCGCCACCGCGCCCGCTTCTGCACGCCCTGCGTTGACTCGCGTCGACACGCTGGTCGACTCCTACCGCAGGCTCGCCGACATCTTCCACGACGTCCTCTCCGAGCAGCGCCTGAACTCGCTGCTCGAGCGCATCGCCGACACCCTCGGCGACCTCGTCCCCTACGACACGTTCACGATCTACCAGGCCGACGAGTCGCGCCGCTGTCTGA
>DASXRO010000098.1:0-1896 GCA_036506555.1 Gaiellaceae bacterium | reverse complement strand
GCGCCGGGGTCGTGGAGCTCGCCGAGGAGCTGGGGAAGACGCCGGCGGACGCGAACGACTTCCCCGGCTTCGTGTCGAACCGCATCCTCATGCCGTACATCAACGAAGCGGTCTGGGCTCTCCACGACGGCGTGGCCGAGCGGGAGGCCATCGACACGATCGCCAAGCTCGGCTTCAACCATCCCATGGGCCCGCTCGCGCTGGCGGACCTGATCGGCCTGGACACCTGCGTGGCAATCCTCGAGGTGCTTCGCGACGGCCTCGGCGACAACCGTTACGAGCCGTGTCCGCTGCTACGGGAGCACGTCGCGGGCGGCCGCCTGGGGCGGAAATCCGGCCAAGGCTTCTACCCCTACTCCTGAGCTCACCCTAAAGAGTTAGGCCGAATGGGCCGACACAAGAATCTGCCCAGATCGGAGCTTTAGAGAAATGCGCATTCTCCTTGTGGACGACGACCCGGGGCTGCGCGTCCTCCTGAGGACGACGTTCGAGGCTGTCGATGTCGAAGTCGAGGAGACCGACAACGCCGCCTCGGCCGCCGCCGCCCTCGAGCGGGCCCGCCCCGACGTCGTCGTGCTCGACGTCCGCATGCCTGGGATGGACGGCCTGGAGCTCTGCCGCCGGATCAAGGACGATCCTGAGACCGCCGGCATCCCGGTTGTCCTGCTCACCGGATCAGACGGTAGGACGAAGGAGAATGGCGACGCCGCGGGCGCCGATGCGTTCATTCGAAAGCCGTTCAGCCCTCTGGAGCTCCTGTCGGTCGTCGAACGCCTCGCCGGCGGCCTGCACCCGTTCCCGTTCCGGGCGAACAAGGCAGCGGGCGTGGACGAGCAGCTCGAGCTCTATGCGCGGGATCTCCGGCACCTGCTCGAGATCGAGCGCGGCCAGCGAGTTCTCCTTCAGGCGGCCTATCAGGAGACCGTGACGGCGCTCGCAAGCGCGCTCGAGACCAAGGACACCGGGACACGGGCACATTCCCAGCGAGTCCAGCGCTATGCCGTCGAGCTTGCTCGGACGATTGACGGCGACCTCGCGGAAGACCCGAGCGCGGAATACGGCTTCCTCCTCCACGACGTCGGCAAGATCGGAATCCCCGACTCGATCCTGCAGAAGCCCGGGCCGCTCGACGAGGACGAGAGCGGGTTGATGCAGAAGCACACGGTCCTCGGCGAGCAGATGCTCGGCGGCGTCGCATTCCTGCGGGGGAGGGGACTCGAGGTCGTGCGTGCGCATCACGAGCGCTGGGATGGCACGGGCTATCCGGACGCGATCGCCGGCACAGACATCCCACTCGGTGCGCGCGTGTTCGCCGTCGCGGACACTCTCGACGCTATGACGAGCGACCGGCCCTATCGGCGGGCAGGCCGCTGGCGCGACGCGGGCGTCGAGGTTCTCCGTCAGTCCGGGCGCCAGTTCGATCCGACCGTCGTACGTGCCTTCCGAGCCTGCGAGCCGGACCTGCGCACGATTCGCAGCGAATTCGCAGCTGCGTAACCATCGTCACCTTTTTGCGTGATCCTCCGCGGGCCGCACAAGCCGATCTCTACGGACATGCGGCGCATACTCGCGTTCCTCCTACTGACGGCCGTTGCGGCGGTTGCCCCCGGCTGCTCGGGAGCCGACGCAGAGGAAGCGCAGGCTCTGCTCGTTCAGTCGAACGCCGCCTTCGCGGAGGTGCGCTCCGCGACGTTCACGGCCCGAATGTCGCTGACCGGAGGCCCTCAGGAATTGAGCATGACGATGTCGGGCGGCGGGTACGCGCATGGAAAGAGGGCGGGCGACTTCTACTTGCTCGCCACGTCCGACAGCCTCGGCTTCGGCGACCTCGTGCTCGTCAGCCGTTCGGGCCGGGTCTCGATGAGCGTCGACGGCCATCCGGTCGGTGAGGTTCCG
>DASXRO010000097.1:0-7428 GCA_036506555.1 Gaiellaceae bacterium | reverse complement strand
CCCGAGGCTGCGCGCCGCTACGTCGAGTTCGTCGAGAGCGCGCTCGAGCTCGAGGTCGGCATGATCGGCACCGGCGCCGACCGCGCCAGCGTCGTCATGGCGCCAGATCCGCCGGCGTATTCACGTTCGTGAGCTCGTCGTCGCGGGCCTGAAGGACCCGCAAGTCGAGAGACGCCAGCGCGTCCTGGAGACCGAGGTGCCCAGCTCCGATGGCAGCCTCGAGCACCGGCAGCACCGAGCGCCGGTACGCGCCGGGCAGCGGGCCCGTCTGGACGAGGGCCGCGTCCTTCCCGTCGGCGGCCGCGGCCAGGGACCTGAGCAGCTCGGCCGTCACGTACGGCATGTCCGTCGGCAGGACGACACAGAGATCGGTCTGGGCAAGCCTGAGGGCGGCCGCGACTCCCACGATCGCCGCGCGCTCCTCGCTCGCGTCGTCCAGCACCGGAAAGGGGAGCGGAAGCGCGTCCTGCGCCTTACCGACCACGATCACGCTCCCGAAGGCCTCCTGGAGCACGCGCTCCGCCCGCACGGCGAGCATCTCCCCCCTGAAGAGCGCCAGGGCCTTCGGGGACCGGAAGCGCGTGCTGGCGCCGCCGACGAGCAGGACGCCGGTTACGCCGCTATCCGCCACGGCTCCGAGTAGACGTTCACTCGGCCGTCCCGAACGAAGCCGCAGAGGGTGACGCCGCGGTCGCGCGCAAGCTCGACGGCGAGTGACGAGGGAGCTCCGACGGCGACCATGATCGGGCACCCCGCGACGGCAGCCTTCTGGACGAGCTCGAAGGACAACCGCCCGCTCACGCACAGGATCTCGCTCGCCAGCGGAAGCCGACCTGCCAGGTGCGCCCAACCGATCACCTTGTCCATTGCGTTGTGGCGGCCGACGTCCTCTCGCACGCAGAGCAGGTTGCCCTCGGCGTCGAAAAGCCCGGTCGCATGGAGCCCGCCGGTGGCCGCGAACGTGGGCTGAGCCGCGCCCAGCCGGTCAGGAAGCTCGGCGACCAGGCCCGCGGCGAGACCGAGCTCGCTCGTCACGCGGGGTGCTTCGACCGCGACCGCATCGAGCGCTCCCTTCCCGCATACCCCGCAGGAGGACGAGGTGTAGAAGTTCCGGCTCAGGCGGTCGAGGTCGACATCCTCAGCCTCGATCTCGATCGTGTTGGCGGCGAGATCGGCCGGAACGACCGCCGCAACGGGTCGAATCCCTTCCGAGAGGAGGAATCCGAGGGCCAATTCCTCGTCGTGCCCGGGAGTGCGCATGGTGACCGCGATCGGCCGGCCGGCGATGCGGATCTCGAGCGGCTCCTCGACCGCCAGCTCGTCCCGCTCGGAGGCTCCCGCGGGCAACCGCAGCACCTCGACACGCGCCGCAGACTGCGGTGGAAGCGCCATCGCAGTCAAGCGTAGCGATGAATCACCCGAACGAGTTAGGCCTCGTCTCTCGTGCTGTCTTGTGTCATAGCCGATCTAGGAACCAGTCAAGAAAACCATCGAGTAGGGGGATCCAAATGGAGGCTCCTCGGGACATTCAGGAGTCGAAGAGGTTTCGCTGGGTCGGACACCCGTCCGAAGAGGAGCTTCTCGGGGTCCCGCCCTCGCCGGCGCGAAGGTGGATGGTGAGCTTCCAACCGCCTCCGGCCCCTGTTCCGGTCAGTGATGCTGTGGTCGATCCGTTCGAGGAAGCACCCCGCTGGCGCTTCCAGGGACGCGACCTGCTTGCTCTCGCTGCGATCGCCGCAGCGGTCTGGTTTGCGATCCGCGGCGCGGAGGGCATGCCGTTCCACCACTCGGGCTCGCTCGCCGCGGCTGAAGGCGCCGACCAGATCACGGCCCAGGTCACGCTCGACCGGAACGAGCTGCGCTCCCTCGCCCGCGCGGCAGCAACCCAATCAGCCGCCGAGCGCACGTCGACCGACGGCGCCCGCGGCGACGGCTCGGGGAAATCCGGCGGGGGCTCCGGAGGCTCGGGCTCGAAAGGGCATCCGAAGTCGCCCACCTCCGGAGGAGACGAACCGTTGCTCCAGGCGACGATTCCCGGAGTCGGCACGGTCACCGTCGAGGACCCGAACCTGACGCTGCCGGACGATCCGGCCAATCTGCCTCTGCCGCCGCTGCCCGAGACTCTCCCGCTCACGCTCGGCATCCCCACGCTCCCGCTTCTGTAGAGCCCATTTCGGGATGGGGCTTCGCCGTCGGGGTGCGATGGGCGGGGCAAGGCCAGGATGCAGGGCGCGTTCATATCGTTGTAGATATGGGCGCGGCCGAGGCCGCCGCCTTGCGTCGTTCAGCGCGGTCCGACGGCTCAAGTCCTCATCCTGAAAGGGGCTCTCAAGAAAAGGGAGGAGGCGGTCGGGAGCTTTGACCGCCTCCGGGGAGAGGAAGGAACGGCTCGGGAGTGGTAGCCGCTCCTCTATGTGAGGAAGCCCTACTCCGCCCTAGGCTTTGCGGCACACCTTGACGGAGCTTCCTACTACCTAAGGAAGCCCGGCCCCCGCAAAACTTGCAGCGAATTGCGGCGACTCGGCACCGGCGAAGGCAAGCGACGTCTCGACGAGCTTGAGGCCGAGATCGTCCTTCGTGATCCACCCGGCCGCGCCGGCCAGGAGGGCCTGTTCCACCTCTGAGGGCGAGCCGTGCCCGGTGAGCAGGACGACCTTCGTTTGGGGCAACCAGGCGAGAATCCGCTCGGTCGCCTCGATGCCCGTCATGAGGGGCATCCTGATGTCCATCAGCACGAGGTCCGGCTCGAGCTTGCGGGCGAAGTCGACCGCTTCGGCGCCGTTGCGAGCGCAGCCCACTACCTCGATCCGTTCGTCGGACTCGAGCAGGGACGCGACGGCTTCTGCGAAGAGCCGGTGATCGTCGGCGATGAGAACACGGAGGGTCATGTCCCCAAGGAAGTCCCACCGCGCGAAAACTTGCGCAGGTTCCCCCGTTCGGGGGAGTTCGCCTAACCGGCGACCCTAGGGAAGGGTGTCGAGCACGGGCGCAACCGCGTCCGTAGCCGAGTCGAGCGTGTCGTCAACCGCCCCGGTCGCCGTGTCGAGCGGCAAGGCATCGACGACGTCCGAGACGAGCGGCACCGAGCCGGTGGTCTGCTGAACGGTCTGTTCCAGCTGAGAGCCGAGCCCACTACCGGACGGGGAGGACTCGGAGGCAGACGGCGCCGAGGGCTTGGGCTTTCCGGCGGCGGGCCCGGCCGCGTCCTTCGCGGCGTGGCGCGCTTGGCTGGTGTGCTGAGGCGTCGCGGAGGGCGTGACGCTCGCCGGCGCAGGAGGCGACGGCGCCTTCCCGT
The DNA here is from genome assembly GCA_036506555.1 of Gaiellaceae bacterium. Lineage (GTDB taxonomy): Bacteria > Actinomycetota > Thermoleophilia > Gaiellales > Gaiellaceae > JAIBJP01. The sequence goes on along the minus strand of DASXRO010000097.1, from coordinate 4,133 downwards.
CTCCGCGTGCCTGCTCAGTCGAGCCCGTGGCGAGAGTCGTCGCCGCCACGACAGCAGCGAGCCCGGCGGCGAGCTTGACGGCGGATCCCCCGCCGACGAAGGACTTGGCCGCCGTGGCGATCGAGCCGAAGTCCAGCGCGTACTTGCGCACGCGCTTGGGAGCCGGCCGGCCGGCGAGCAACTCGGCGAGCGAGCGGCGGGCCCGGAAGATGAGTGTTTCGACCGCGGACCCGCTCAGTTCGAGCTCCTCCGCGATCTCCTTGTAGGAGAGGCCGCGCCACTCCCGCAGGAGAAGGGCGCGCCGCTGTAGCTCGGGCATGCGCCGCAGCGCGTCCTCGAGGCCCATCAGCTCGTCGGTCTCGGACACGTGTGCGGCGGACATGTCCGCGAGCACAACGGGGTCGCTCAGTACCTCGCGCTCACGCCGGCGTCCGCGCGTGCGATGGCGCGCGCGGCAGGCGTTCTGGGCGATGGTGAAGAGCCAGCTCGCCTCTGCGCGCGGGACGATGCCGCGGCGAAGTCCCCGGAAGGCCCAGAGGAACGTGGTCTGCGCGGCGTCCTCGGCCTCTTCGCGGCTGCCCAGGTGGTAGAGGCAGTAGCCGTAGATCCGGTCGTAGTAGCGCTCGTAGAGGAGACTTGCTCCCTCGGCCGCCGGCTCCTCCCGCGCGTGTGTCCGCGCACGCACGCGCTCGGGAGCAAGAGTCGGACTCACTGTCAAGCTAGCCCCTATCACCCGGATGGGTTAGCACCGACTCTCACTCTGGGTCACTTTTTGCCAAAGGGCAAGAGGCAGGCGCGGACTATGATCAGCGCCATCGACGTCCTCCGGCTCACCGAGCTCCTGCCGGAGCTGCCGAAGGAGCGCACGCGGCTCCTCGACAACCTCGGGCGCGTCCGCCGCGAGGTCGGCCCGCTCACGCCTGAGCTTGCGGATGCGCTCGCCGACCACATGAACATCCGCCGCGGAGAGGTGCACGAGGTCATCTCGTTCTATTCGTTCCTGCAGGTGCCTGCGGATGCCGTGCGCGTCTGCATCGGGCCCGTGTGCGACTGCCTCGGCGCGAAGGAGCTTCTGGCCAGAGAGCAGGAGCATGCGCGTGTAACTGGACGCGAATGCGTTGGCGTCGAGTGTCTCGGCCATTGCGACCTCGCCCCCGTGCTCACGCGCGGCGACCGCATCGAGCCGGAGGTCGTCCACCGGACGAACGACGGGCCTTCGACGGGCCTCGCCGGGCGGGACGAGACGCTCGCCGACTACGAGCGCCGGGGCGGGCTCAGCGCGCTGCGCTCGCTTCCGTCGAAGGAGAAGATCGTCGAGGAGCTGAAGGCCTCCGGTCTCTCGGGCTACGGCGGCGCCGGCTTCCCCACGGGGGTGAAGTGGGAGGCGGTCGCCAAGGAAACCGCGCCCCGCTACGTCGTCGTCAACGCCGACGAGGGCGAGCCCGGGACGATCAAGGACCGCTACGTGATGGAGCTGCGCCCGCACCTCATGATCGAGGGCGCGCTCATAGCGATGGACTTCGCCGATGCAAGCGAGGGCTTCATCTACCTGCGCGAGGAGTACGCCACCGCTCGCGAGAGGCTCACCGGCGCCATCGAAGAGTTTCGAGCCGCAGGTGTCCTCGACGGCCGGTCGCTCGAGCTGGTCGTGGGCGCCGGCGCCTATATCTGCGGCGAGGAGACGGCCATGCTCGAGTCGATGGAAGGGCGCCGGGGCATGCCGCGCCTGAAACCGCCGTTCCCGAGCCAGGTCGGCTATCTCGGCCGCCCGACGCTCATCAACAACGTCGAGACGCTCGCGCACATCCCGGCGATCCTCCGCGGCAGCGGCGAGGCCTGGCCGCGCGTGCGGCTGTGGTCGGTCTCGGGTGCCGTCAGAGCCCCGGGCTGCTACGAGGCGCCGCTCGACGTCACTCCACGGCAGCTGATCGACGAGCACGCCGGCGGAGCGACCGGTGCCGTCTCGGCGATCGTCCCGGGGGGCGCGGCGAGCGGAATCCTGCCGCCCGACGCGCTCGACGTGCAGCTCACGCGCGACTCGTTGCGCGAGTGGGGGGCGGGCCCCGGCTCCGCCGGCCTGCAGGTCTTCCCGGAGAGCTACTCGCCCCTCCGGCTCCTCACCGAGACGATGCGCTTCTTCGCGGAGGAGTCCTGTCAGAAGTGCACGCCCTGCCGCATCGGAAACCGCGGCATGCACCACCTCCTCGAGGAGCTCGAGCATGGCCGCGCGGCGATGCCGCGTGCCCAGGCCGAGGAGTGGCTCGAGGCGATGGTGGCCACCTCGATCTGCGGACTCGGACAGGGCGCTCCCTTCCCGATGAGGAACGCGTTCCGCCACTGGCCGGAGCTGTTCGCCCCGCTCGGCGAGACGGCTACGATGGGCGCCCCGTGATCGCCTTCACGCTCGACGGGAGGAAGGTGAGCGCTCCCGAAGGGGAGCTGCTCGTCCACGCCGCCGCGCGGCACGGGGTCTTCATCCCCACGCTCTGCCACGACGACAAGCTCGACCCGTATGGCGGTTGCCGGATGTGCGTCGTCGGTGTCGAGGGCTCGCCGCGGCCGCTCCCGGCCTGCGCGACTCGGGTCACCGAGGGGATGGTGGTCTCGACGAACAGCTCGGTGCCGCAGTTCCAGCGCACGCTGACCGAGATGCTGCTCACGGAGCATCTGAATCCCGAGCCGGGCGGGCGCCCGAACGAGCTCACCGACCTGGCCGAAGAGCTCGGGGCCGAGGCGCCGTTCATTCTCCCGGACGCGAAGCGCGAGCCCTACGACGACCGCAACTCGCTCATGGGCTACGACCCGGACGCCTGCATCCTCTGCGCCCGCTGCGTCCGCTACACGCAGGAGGTGATGCAGTGCTCGGCGCTCTCGCTCGAGGGGCGCGGGCCGAGCGCGCGCGTCGTCCCGACCTGGGGGCTCTCGTGGCTCGACACCGAATGCGAGCTCTGTGGAGGCTGTCTCGGCGTCTGCCCGACCGGCGCGATCTACGAGAAGTTCGAGGAGGGCACGGAGCGGCCGGAGCAGGGGCTCGAGAAGGTCAAGTCGACGTGCACCTTCTGCGGCGTCGGCTGCCAGATCGACATCAACGTCGATCCCGAGACGAAGCGGATCGTCAAGATCACCTCCGACCCGAGCTACGTCTCGAACGAGGGCAACCTCTGCGTCAAAGGCCGCTTCGCCTTCAACTTCGTCCACCACCCGGATCGCCTCACCGAGCCGCTCGTGCGAGGCGACGACGGGGAGCTCCACCCGACGACGTGGGAGCACGCCCTCCGGGTCGCTGCGGACGGGCTCAACCGAGTGAAGGCCGAGCATGGTCCGCAATCCATCGGCTTTCTCGCCTCCGCCCGGCTGACCATGGAGGAGAACTTCCTCATCCAGAAGCTCGCGCGCACGGTGGTGGGGACGAATTCCGTCCACTCCTGCGAGGCCACCTGACACGCTCCGACTCTCTACGGCCTGGTCAGGTCGTTAGGTAGAGGCGCCACCACCAACTCGATCCCCGAGATCGAGAACGCCCGCTTCATCCTCGTCATCGGCTCTAACACGACCGAGGCGCATCCCGTGCTCGCCCTGCGGATGAAGAAGGCGGTCCGCAACGGCGCGACGCTCGTCGTCGCCGACCCGCGCAAGATCTGGCTCACGAAGCTGGCCAAGCGCCACCTCCAGCTCCGCCCGGGATCGGACGTCTGGCTCGTGAACGCGATGATGCACGTCATCCTCGAGGAGAGGCTCCAGGACGAGGACTACATCCGCGCGCACACGGAGGGCTTCGAGGCGGTCGCGGACGTCGTCAGGGACTACACGCCGGAGGAGGCCGAAAAGGTCACAGGCGTGGCGGCCGCCGACATCGTGGCCACGGCGCGCGAGTACGCGGCCGAGAAGCACGCGGCGATCTTCTACACGCTCGGCATCACCGAGCACGCGTGCGGCGTGGACAACATCTGGTCGCTGTCCAATCTCGTCCTCTTGACGGGACACCTGGGCTACGAGTCGACCGGGCTGAACGCGCTGCGCGGCCAGAACAACGTCCAGGGGCTGAACGACGCGGGCGCCAATCCCGCCTATCTCCCCGGCTACCAGCCGGCCGACGACCCGCGGATCAAGGAGAAGTTCGCCGAGGCCTGGGG
>DASXRO010000096.1:0-6268 GCA_036506555.1 Gaiellaceae bacterium | reverse complement strand
GTGGAGGTTGACGCGCAGCTCGAACGAGATTTCCGCGAGCTGGTGGCCGTCCAGGAGCAGGCGGGGCTTGCCCTCCTCTCCGACGGGATGCTCGCGTGGCAGGATCTCTTCAGGCCGCTTGCCGACCGCTCCGACGGCCTTGACGCTCGACCGCTGACCCGCTTCCTCGACACGAACACGTTCTACCGGGCGGTCCTTGTCGACGGCGAGCCGCGCTTGCAGGAGCCGGTGCCGGCCCCGAATCTACCCGCGGGAAGCTGGCTCGCCACGTTGCCCTCGCCGCTCGCCTTCGCGCGGGCCACCGGAGGAGGGGCATCTCCGCAAGCGCTCGCTGCGAACGTCCTCGCGCCCCAGATCGAGGCGTATGCGCACGCCGGCTGCGCCCTCGTTGTCCTCGCAGACCCCTTCCTGTCGCGGGAAGGGGGCGTCCAGGAGCTGCTCTCCTCGCTGGGCGAGCTTCCGCAGCAGACTCCGCTCGCGCTGCAGCTCCCGTTCGGCGATGCGAAGCCGGTTCTGGCCCAGCTGGCAGACGCCCCACTCGCGGCGATCGGGGTCGACTTCTATGCGACGAGCGCGGACTCCGTCCCGGAGGAGTATCCGAAGGAGATCATGGCGGGCGTGATCGACTCGCGCAGCTCAGCGCTCGAGAGCCCGGCGGAGATTGCCGGCTTCCTCGAGCAGCTGGCCGAGCGCAAGCCGGCAGGGTTGTCGATGAGCGTGAATGGCGACCTCCAGTTCGTCCCGGAGCCGATTGCCCGCGAGAAAATCGCGCGCCTCGGCCGTTCCCAGACCACTCTCCAGGAGGCGGTATGAGCGACGTGCGTTTCTTGACCCGCGAGATCGGCAGCCTCGGCAAGCCGTCCTGGCGCGTGAAGACGTTTGCCGGCAGGCCGCTGGAGGAGCGCGACTTCGAGGAAGCCGAGCGCTGGGGGGAGCGGCTCGAGGTCGACGGGCACGAAGAGCTCGTCGAAGGTCTGCGCGCCCGCAGTCTCAGCCGCGAGCAGGTCGACGACTGGGCGGCGATCTATGCGCTTCGGCTGCTGGAGAGAGCCGGCCTGGACGTCGTCTACGACGGCGAGCAGAGGCGAACCGAGATGTACGACCATGTGGCCGTTTTCGCCCACGGTTTCGAGCCGCGGGGGACCGTCCGCTCCTTCGACAACAAGTACTACGTAAAGGCGGCGATCGTCGAGCCGCCGTCGGTGGACGGGCCTCAGGACGTCGAGGAGTTCGAGTTCGTTCGGGCCCACACCGACCGAGTCGTCAAGGTGCCGCTGACGGGTGCGTACACGATGGAGGACTGGTCGTACGACGAGCACTACGCGCACGAGGGCGCTCTGGGGGGCTCCGCGGAGCGCCGCTACGAGGCGCGCCGGCGTTCTGTTTCCGACGTCGCCACGAACGTGATCCTCCCGAACGTCCGGGGTCTCGTGGAGGCCGGCGCTGAATGGATTCAGATCGACGAGCCCGCCGCGACGACGAAGCCCGACGAGGTACCGCTCGTCGTCGAGGGCTTCAACCAGGCCACGCGTGGGGTCGACGCCAAGAAGAGCATGCACATCTGCTTCTCGGACTACAGCGCCCTCTGGCCGGCCATCCTCGAGCTCGACGACTGCCTGGAGCTCCAGCTCGAGTTCGCGAACCGCGACTCACGCGAGCTGGGAACGCGCGACGACGACCGCCCGGGCTACGCCGAAACGCTCCGCCTCTTCAAGGAGCACGGCTATCCGAACGTCGGCCTGGGCGTGCTCGACATCCACTCCGACTTCGTCGAGCCGGCGGAGCTCGTCCGGGACCGGATCCTCTACGCCGTCGATGTGCTCCGCGATCCGGAGCGCGTCCAGGTGAACCCCGACTGCGGCCTGCGCACGCGGAGCTGGGACGTCGTCTACGAGAAGCTCGCGAACATGGTGCAGGGCACGCGACTCGCCGAGCAGGTCCTGAATCGGGCGCACGCGGGCGCCCCGAAGGTTTAGCTAGACGGTCCGCGCCAGCCAGTCGACGACCAGGCGGCGAACGTCGTCGCCGGCCTCCTGGAGGACGCCGTGCTCGGCGTGCACGCGAACGACGTGCACGTCCGGCAGGGCCTCGCGGAGCTCCTCGATGCGGCGGGCGCGGATCCGTTCCACTCGGCCGGCTCCGTGGCGGCGACGAGCAGAACCGGAATGCCGCTTGCGGCGAGCCGTGGGAGCAGCGGCAGGGCGGGTTCCATGTTGGAGCCGGCCATCGCCGCCGCGACGACCTCGATCGGTGCGTCGTCCTCCTCGTCGTGCCGTTCGAGATCGACGCGCCAGGCCTCGATCCGGCCGGCGAAGTCGAGCGACGGATCGTAGGACGGGTCGTCCTCCGGGGCTAGGTACCCGCCGTCGAGGAGCACGAGCGCCCGGACCCGGCCCGGATTCAGCGCGGCGACTCTGAAGCCGATGCTGGCGCCCCACGAGAACCCGATCAAGATGACGGGCCCGATGCCCAGCGCATCGATGAGCCTTGCGCCGATCTCGGCGATGCTCGAGGCCAGGTAACGCTCCGGCTCGAGCGGCGGCGACTTGCCGTACCCCGGGGCGTCTGGCGCGAAAACGGCGTAACCGCCGCCTCGAGCGCCGGCGCGAGCTCCGGCCATTCCGCGCTCCCTCCGCCGCCACCATGCCAGTACAGGACGCCCGGGGCTCCGTCCTCGCCCCAGCGGCGAACGAAGAGGCTCACGCCGCCTGCGTCGACGAAGTCGGCCTGCACGGTCGCTATTGTCGCGAGTTCGCGCATGGAGCAAAACTTCGGCAAGAGCGCGCCGTTCAGCCTGGGGGTCGAGGAAGAGTTCCAGATCCTGAACCGGGAGAGCTACGAGCTCGTCTCGCGGATCGACGAGATTCTTCTGGCCTTCGAAGGGGGCGAGAAAGAAAAGCGGGTCAAGGCTGAGCTCCTCCAATCGGTCGTCGAGGTGGCGACCAACGTCGCGGGAACAGTGGGCGAGGCGATGGTCGACCTCCACGACCTGCGTCGGCACCTGCGCGACGTGGTGGAGGAAGCCGATGCCTTGATCGCGTCCGCGGGAACGCATCCGTTTTCTCGCTACGAGCATCAGGAGGTCACCGATCGGCCCCGCTACCTCGATCTGATCGAGTCCATGCGCTGGGTGGCCGAGCGCGAGCTCATCTTCGGGCTTCACATCCACGTTGGGCTGGACTCGCCCGACAAGGCGATCGTGTGCTCGAACGCGCTCAGGACCTATCTCCCTGAGCTTCTGGCCCTGTCGACGAACTCGCCCTTCTGGCAGGGCCGGGCGACCGGGCTCGCCTCCACGCGCGTCAAGGTCTTCGAGCCGTTCCCGCGCGCCGGTCTTCCGCCTGCGTTCGCCTCGTACGAGGAGTTCGAGCTGCTCGTCGAGCGCGGCATCAAGACGAATTCCTTCGAGGACTACACGTACATCTGGTGGGACTTGCGCCCGCATCCCCGCCTCGGGACGATCGAAGTGCGCGTCTGCGACGCCCAGACCCGGATCGAGTCGGTGGCGGCAATCGCCGCACTCGTGCAGAGCCTGGTCGCCACCTTCGCGGCCGCCTTCGACCGGGGCGAGAACCTCCCGATCGAGCCGATCACGCTCGTGGCCGAGAACAAGTGGCGCGCGGCCCGGGACGGCCTCAACGCCAAGCTGATCGACCTCGCGAAGGACACCGAGCGCCCGGGGCCCGAAGCCGTGCGAGCGCTGGTCGAGTACGGTCGCCCCGCCGCCCGGGAGCTCGGTTGTGAGCGAGAGCTCGACGAGATCGAGCCCCTGCTTGCCCGCGGAAGCGGCGCCGACGAGCAACTCGGGATCTACGAGGAGACCGACAGCCTCCTCGCGGTTGCGAAGTGGCTGAACGAGGAAACCGTTAGCACGCTCTAGGCACTTGACCGCCGCGAGCTTGGTTATCCTCCCCTAGTCGCCGCTCGGCGACTTTTCGTATGCGAACGACGCTCAAGCGAGGCACGGGACGGGTTGACGGGAACGGGCACGGATCGCTTCCCATCACGTCCCTGACGCCGGTCACGCGCTACCGCGCCCGGCGCCGGGGGCCCCTCCGCGTCATCGGCAAGATCCTCCTGTGGGCGGTCATCGTCCTCCTCGTCGCCGCAGGGGCACTCGCGGGGGGTGCCTGGCTCTTCATCAACCAGAGCGTCTCGGCGGTGCGCGCGCACTCCCGCGAGGTGAAGGAGGCACAGGAGATCCTGGACGTGCCGAAGCCGCATCAGCCCACCGTCGCGCTCGTCCTCGGCTACGACAGGCGCACGCACGGAGTAGACGCCGGCGGCGGCTCTCGCTCCGACACCATCATGCTCATCCGGGCCGACCCGGACAAGAAGGTCATCTCGATGCTCTCGTTCCCTCGTGACCTGGTGGTCAACATCGCCGGGTGCCGGGGAACCGGGCCGTTCCGCGGCCGGATCAACGAGGCCTACACGTACTGCGGCCCGAAGGGGACCTTGAAGACGGTCAAGGACCTGACGCACATCCCCATCAACTACATCGTCACCGTCAACTTCCAGGGCTTCACGAAGATCGTGGACAAGCTTGGTGGCGTCTACATGGACGTCGACCACCGCTACCTCAACGACAACTCGAGCGGCGGGCCCACCTACGCCACGATCGACGTGCGCCCGGGCTACCAGCGCCTGAACGGCAAGAACGGGCTCGACTTCGTTCGCTTCCGCCACACCGACTCGGACCTCTATCGCCTCGCCCGCCAGCAGCAATTCGTGAAGGCAATGAAGCAGCAGGTGTCAGGGTTCTGGTCGCTCTCGAAGATCCCCGGGATCGTGAACACGATCACCGACAACGTCGAAGTGGGGGTCGGGGGCGGGAAGACGCTCGACGTCGGGACGCTCTACAGCTACGCGAAGCTCGTGTACGGGCTCCCGTCAGGAAGCTTCCAGCAGGTGCAGATCCAGGGAATCACCGGCTACAACGAGCTCGCCGCCGCCGAGTCGTCGGTCACCGACGCTGTCGACACCTTCCTCAATCCGGACGTGAAGGCGCCCGAGAAGGCGGCCACCGCGGCGCTCGGCCGCAAGCCGAAGCGCGACACCGGGCCGCCGCCGTCCGAGGTCACGATCGAGGTCTTCAACGGGAACGGGATCGCTGGCGCGGCGGATGACGCCGCTTACCGCCTCTCCCAGCGCGGCTACCGGGTCGTGAACGGCGGGAACGCAGACAACTTCAAGTACTTCGAGTCGAAGATCTTCTACGACCCGGCGAGCCCGGATGCCGAGACCGCTGCGAAGCACCTCGCAGATCTCTTCGGCGACGCGCAGGCTCTCCCCGTGGCGACCGGGGTAGAGCTGACGACGATGCTTCGCGTGGTCGTCGGCCAGACGTTCCACGGGACGCTTTCTCCGGTCCCACGGGACGAGACACCCCAGCACAGCCCGCCCGCGGTCACGAAGGACTCCACGAGTGCCGCGCCGTACGTCCGCGCTGCCAGGCGAAAGGCCGACTTCCCCCTCATGCTGCCGACCGTCAGGGAACAAAACTCCTTACTCGACTCTGTTCTGCCCGCTCGGACCTACAAGGTCACCGGACATTCGGCCTTCCGGCTCACGTACCGCACCGGGGGCAACGAGTACTGGGGCATCCAGGAGCTCGGCTGGGCGGACCCCCCGATCCTCGACGGAGCCAGCGTGACGCAGACGATCAAGGGACGACAGTACTCCCTGTACTTCAGCGGCTCGAAGCTTCACCTCGTGGCGTTCCAGCAGAACGGCGCCTCCTACTGGGTGGTCAACACGCTCCTCGACCGGCTCTCGAACGAGACGATGCTGGCGATCGCCAAGGGCTTGCGCCCGCTGGGCTCCAAGTAGCCGTTATTACACTCCAGAAAGATGCCTGAGCCCCTCGGAGTCATCGGTGCCGGCTGGGTCGGCCTCGTCACGGCCGCCTGCTTCGCCGACCTCGGCCACGACGTGGTCGTGCGCGACGTGGCGCCGGAGCGGATCGGCGAGCTCGAGGCGGGCCGGGTCCCGATCTACGAGCCGGGTCTCGCGGACCTCATCGACCGCAACCGCGACCGCCTCCGCTTCACACTCGACCCGGAGGAGGTCTTCGCGGCCGCCAGGATCGCCTTCGTCTGCGTGCCGACGCCCCCGACTTACACCGGGGAGGCGGATCTCTCCGCCGTCGAGCGGGTGCTCGACGAGCTGCCCGAGCTGGCCGAAAGGGCAATCCTCGTGATGAAGAGCACTGTTCCCGTCGGAACCGGCGAGCGGCTGCGCTTCCGGCTCGACAGCCGCGGGCTTG
>DASXRO010000095.1:0-14295 GCA_036506555.1 Gaiellaceae bacterium | reverse complement strand
AAGACGAAGACGAGATACGCGAGGAAGACGGCCGCGCCGACGAGCCCGGTCTCCGCCAGGACGGCGACGTAGTAGGAATGGGGCCCCCAGTTCGACTTGCCGGTGACGAACTCGTAGTACGTCGAGAACGTGTTCAGGCCGAGCCCGAAGAGCGGGTGAGCGTGGAGCGCCGGGGGCAGGAGCTGGTAGAAGCCGAGGTGGGCCGGCAGGGTCCCCCCGCTGAGGCTCGTTCGCGCCCGCAGCACGGTCTCGAAGAAATTTGCGCGCTGCATAACGACGATTCCCACGGCGACGGCCACCGCCCCGAGCGGGACGAGCAGCCGCCAGGAGGCAAACAGGCGCCGGTACGGAAAGGCGAGCACGACAAGGCCGACGGCGAGCCCGAGGAGCCCGCTCCGCGACAGGGTCGAGAGCTGGACGATCAGGAGGAATCCGAGCAAGAGGGCGATTGGGGCCCGGAGCAGGTGGCCGCGCTCCAGCCGGAGGTAGATGGGCAGGAGCACGAGCAGCGGAACGACGAGGATGATCCCGAGGTGGTTCGGGTCGAGCGTGAGCGCGTTCGTCCGGTAGACGTCGACGCTTCCCACCGTCCCGAAGACGTTGATGCCGCCACCCTGGTAGCTCCCGATGGCGCCGAGGACGGCGGCGTCGAGGTTGCCGCCCGTGAAGGTGGCGACGGCGAGCTGGAGGAGGCCGTAGGCAGCGTTGACGGCAATTCCGGCCACGAACCAGCCGAGGGTACGCCAGTAGAAGCGCTGTGAGCGTCTCGCCAGGTGGGCCACGGCCGCCACGACCAGGGCGAAGTGGATGACGAACTTCACCATCCCCTTGGCGAAGAGGTCACGGTCGGCGGCCGTCTCGAGGTTGAAGAAGCCGACGAGATAGACGAGCGCGAAGGCGGCCAGGAAGAGCCCGAGCACGCCGGCCGTGCGCGGCATGGTCCAGTCGCGCGAGCCGATCCGGTCGACGAGGAAGGCGAACAGGAAGAGCGACGCGGCGACGTCCGAGAGGTTCACGTCCGCGGCCCCGACCGACCAGCGCACCTTCGCCCACGTGATCGTGAACACGGTCGCGAGGAGGAGCGCGTCGACCAGGCTCGAGGGCCGCCTCATGCGAGGCTCCTGAGCAGCTCCGCGAGCTCCTCGACGCGCGCCCGGCGGGAGAGGCGGCGCCGGGAGTCCTCGCTGAGCGGAGCGCCGTCGAGCTCACCCGCCCGCCAGCATCGCTCGAGATCGGCCAGGGCCGCGGTGAGCCCCTCGACGTCGTCGGGCGCGACGATCGTCGCCGTCCCGACCTCCTCGAGCAAACGCGCAGCGGCACCCTCGGGCGGGACGGCGGCGAGAATCGGGCGCTCGGCCGCGAGGTATTCGAACACCTTGCCCGAGAGGACGCCGCGACCCCGTCCTTCCGCCTCCGGGATGAGGAGCAGGAGCGCCTCCGAGTCGCGCTGCAGCGCGAGCGCCTGCGCGCGCGGAACGGACGGAACGAGCTCGAGCCGGTCGCCGACGCCGAGGCTTTCGGCGTACTCCCGGTCGGCGCGACGAAAGTCGCCCACGAAACGCGCGACGACGTCTTCCGGCCCCCGTGAGAGCGCCTCGAGGAACGGCCGCGGGTTCCGCCGCCCGAAGAAGCGTCCCGTGTGCGTGATGCGCAGGCGCGGCGCCGGCGTGTACGGGAGACCGGCGAAGTCCTCGAAATCGCACCCGTTCTCGATCACCTCGACGCGCGCCGCCGGCACCAGCTTTCGCATCTCGCCGGCGATCGCTTCCGAGGCGCACGTGATCGCATCGGCGCGCCCGCCGACGAGGCGCGCGAGCGAGCGCTCCCCCCGAACGGCCCGCCGCCGGTGCGGGTGGGCGGCGATCGAGTCGCGCAGGTCTGCGACCCAGCGGACGCCGGTCACCCGTTTGGCCGCGGCCCCGACGAGGTGGATGGACCCCGGCGGTGAGGTCGTGAGCACGACGTCGATGCCTTCGCGCCGGACGATCCGCACTGCAGCAGGGATCGCGGTGGCGTTCCAGAGGACGCTCGCGTCGGGGACGAGCTGGCGCCGAAAGGCCAGGCGCGCCTGCGCGCCCAGGCGCTCCGGGCCCCGCAGCCGGTAGAGCTCCTCGCCGGGACGCCGGGCTTTCGGCCCCAGGTTCTTCGCCCGGTGGATGACCGCGCGCGGAGGCAGCGGCTGCGACTCGTCCCGGTCCAGCCACTTTGGGTCGTCGGGCGCGAGCACGTGCGTCTCGAAGCCGAGCTCGGGCAAGTGCTCCGCGAACTTCAGTGGGCGCTGAACCCCCGCCCCGCCCGCAGGAGGGAAGTAGAGCGCGACGATCAGGATCTTCATGCCCGCCTATTGTGCGTTCGGCACGCGGTAGAGCGCGAAGCGCCCGTCGGCGTAGACAAGATCGAGGGTGGTCACCAGGCTGCCGACGGAGTCGCCGTCCTCCGGCCTGAGCACGAGCCAGCCCGCCGCGTACTTGGCGAGGATCCCGCGGCGGACGACGTCCTGCGTGGTCCGCGCGAAGAAGCGGGCATCGTCACGGCGGCGCCCGAACGGGTCGTTCGTCCGCGTCTGGGCGACGTGGCCGACGGGCGCAGCGGCGATGTAGACCGGGGCGTACGCGGCGATCCGGTACGAGGTCGGGAGGTCCGCGAAGACGACCGCCTCGGGCGGGACCTCCCGGCGCAGAGCCTGCACGAGCCCCGGGGTGAGCGCGCGGGCATCGGGGGGAGCACGATGCAGGTCGGCCAAATTCCCGGCCGCGATCGGGCTCACGAAGGCAACGGCCGTCGCGGCCGTCCACGAGGCCGCGCCGGCCGCCGCTTCGGGGCGGCGGAGGCCGGCGACGACGAGAGCTGCGAGCGTCCCGACTGCTGCGACCGCCACCGCCCACCCGGGCCCGTCGTCGGGGTAGACGAGCTCCAGGAGCACCCCCACGCCGAGCGCAACCGCCACACCGGCGAGGCGGGCGCGCGCGAGGAGCATGGCGGCGCCGGCGAGCGCGAAGGCGAGCGGGAGGAAGTACCTCAGGCGGAGCGCCTGCGTGAGCGAGACGGCATCGGCAAGGAGCTCGAACACGCCCGGGAACAGGAGCAGTCCGAGAATCACCAGCGTGCCCCCGAGAACGAAGGCCGCCCAGACACGTCTCGCCGCGAAGACCGCGAACGGCGTGACGAGCAGGCCCGCGACCGCCGCCGCGCCCGCGCTCACGATGACGTGCGGGCTGACGCTGAACGAGCCGCCGACGAAGACGAGCCTCCCGGCGTAGTGGTGAAGCTCCACAGCTCGCTCCGCCGCCGACGGCGTCTGCGCGACGGCGTCCCGGGCGAAGGGCAGGAGCCAGACGTAGAAGAGCACGGTCGGAGCGAGCACCGCGCCGAGGGCCACGAGGATGCGCCGCGCTTCTCCCAGCGACCTCGCCAGCAGCGGCCGCGCGAGGAGGAACCCGCCCAGGAGGACCATGACGAAAAGCGCATAGGTCGGATGGACGACGGCCAGCGCAAGGCCGGCGGCCGCAAGCGTCAGCAGGTCGCGCCTCGGTCCTCCATGGACGAATGCGAACGTGAGCGCGAGCACCGAAGGGGCGAGCAGGAGCGGCGCCGCGGCCAGAGGCAGCGCGAGGATGCGGAACGAGCTCGAATGCGTGCTTGCGAACCCGATGACGGCCGCTTGACCTGCCGCCGTCGCGACGCCGGCGCCCCACGAGCGAAAGAGCTCCCTACCGGCGCCATACCCAAGCAGGAGCGCCAGCGGAGTCAGCACCGCGGACATGTGCCCGAGCATGACTGCCGAGTCGACTCCGGCGAAACGCGCCACGAGCGCGAGAGCGCCCTGCCAGAGGGGAAAGGCATAGCCGGGGTGCAATCCGCCCGTGGAGAATTCGCTGACTGTGTGGACCGACAGAAGACTGGGAAGCTCGGCGAGCTTGCGAATACGGGCGAGGTGAAACGGCCAGTCGGAGTCGAGCGCCACCTGCGCCCACCAGACTGCCGCCGCGAAGCCGATCCCGACTGCGAGAACTCCGCCCGCCGCGAGAAGATCGGCGCCTCCAGGCGGGCTCGAAGGCGCCAGCGAGGCAGGGACGAGCGCGGCCAGCGACACGATGACCAGCACGACGATGGCGAGCGTCAGAGAAGCCTCTGCCGCGAAGACGAAGAGCAGCGCGAGGAACACGAGGGCGAGGCTGAGGGCGAGCGACCCGGCCGCGGCGAGCGCAATCGAGTCCGGCCAGCCAAGCGCCCGCAGGAGGAGGGCCCCTGGGATGAGCAGAACGCACAGTGCGGCAGTCGTCAGGCGCAGGGCCAGGCCGATTCCCTCGGCGGGAAGGAGGCGCGAGAGCGCGAGCGCGGCCGGCGCGACTGCCACGAGCCCCACAAAGCGCAGGCCAGGTGTCCGTACCGGGAGCGCTTCGGTCACGACGCCCAGGCGACCGCCTCCTCGGCGAGCTCACCTGCGCTCAGGCAGACCCCGCCGCGCTCGTGCACGGCGGAGAGGATGCGGGTGTAGAGCCGGTCCCAGCCCCCGGCGGTCCATGGGTCGAAGCGATCGGCGTGCCACAGGATGGCGAAGCCACCGCCATGCTCGGCCGCCCAGTCGAGGAGGCGTTCGACGCGCGGCCATGCGGCCCTGGGGCTGAGCCCGAGGTAGCGCCGCTCGGCGAGCGTGACGTCCATGATCGCGAGCGGAATCTCGAGCAGGTCGAGCGGCCGGTCCTCGTCGACGCTCCAGGGACGGAAGGGATGCGAGATCCCGGCTCGGAAGCCAAGGCCCCCGGGGTACCCCAGTGTCGAGTCGTAAGCAAAGCCGAGCCGCTCGAGCGGTGCGAGATTGCGGTGCGGATCCAGGCGCAGATAGTGGTAGCGCTGCCCGCGCACGGGTCCGGCGATCGCCTCCAGCACGCTCTTCTCGTTCGCGAGGCGCCCGTCGTCGTCGGCGGCCGTGTAGCTCCCGTGGAGCCCGATCTCCATTCCGCTTGCGGCGATGGTGTCGACGACCTTCGGCCGGAGGTCGTCGTACAGATCGACATCGGCCGCCGGCCCGTCGGCGGCGTGGTTGTGGCCGGCGAGGACGAAGAACGTGGAGCGGGCGTCCGCCTGCCTCTCCAGCCGGACGATCCGATCGAAGCGCCAGTTCGGGTCGGTTCCGCGCAGCCTGTGCAGCGGGACGGCGGCGAGCGCACCCGCCTCCCTCCAGGCTCCGCGCCGCAGGCGGCCCGCCGCGGCGCGAACGCCCGCGCGGGTCCAGCGCCAGGGAACGTCGACGTCGTGGGTGAGGGCGACGGCGAAGCGCGCTCCCCGCCAGCGCGGCGGCTCGACGCCCAGCCGTCTCCGCAGGGATTCCAGCGGCGGGTCGAGAGGGTCGAACGAGGAAGCGCCGGCAGGAAAACGCCCGTGCCGATCGCGGGCTCCCCCGCGCTCCTCGATGCGCGCCAGATGGAAGAACGCTTCAGCGAGCTCGTCCCCTTCGGGCCTCTCGCCGCGTTCCAGCTGCTCCCAGGCCTGCGCGCGAAAGGGGATGTCGTCGCCGAGCGCGACGTCCCGCGCCCCGATCGTGTCGAGCACCCAGCGCGCTCGGCTGGCCACCAGAGGAGGCGCCGAGGCGCTCATCCGCGCGATTCTAGGAGAGTCTCCGCGGACGCCGACGCGAGCCAGTCCGCAGCGCGGCGATACGTCTCGCCCCGCTCGCCGCGGAAGACGAGGCCACGGAGCCTGAGCGCGCGCACCAGCATCCGGCGGGCACGCTCGGCCTGCGAGGGGCTTCGATGCTTGGCGAGGAAGAGGAGATGGCCGCGCAACTGCTCCCGGTACATGCGATTCCACTCGGGCTTCGTGGAAGCGCCGCCCACATGGACGAACTCCGCGTCAGGGCAAAACTCGACCGTCCAGCCGGCCTGCCTCATGCGGTAGCAGAGATCGGTCTCCTCGCTGAACATGAAGAAGTCGGTGTCGAAGCCGCCGACTTGCTCGACGGCGGCCCGGCGCAGGAGCAGCACGGCGCCCATGAGGAAGTCCGCTTCGCGGCGCGCCGAATAGTCGAAGCCCGCGCCGTAGAAGGCATTCAGAGCACGCGAGCGCGGCGCCAGCTTGCGCAGGAAGAAGTACTCCGTGGCAATTCGCCACACGGTGGGGAAGCCGCGCACCGACTTCTGCAGGCGCCCGTCAGTGCCGACGATGCGAGGCCCGGCCACACCAACCTGGGAATTCGCGTCCATGAAGGCGACCAGCCTCCCGATCGCGTCCCCGACGGGCCAAGCATCCGAGTTCAGCAGGAGGAAGTAGCGGCCCGCCGCGATGCGCATGCCCTCGTTGTTGCCGGCCCCGAAGCCGCGGTTCTCGGGAAGCTCGAGCAGCCGGGCGCCGGGGAAGCGCCCGCGCACCAGCTCCGGGCTCCCGTCGGTTGAGGCGTTGTCCACGACGATGACCTCGTGCCCGTCCCCCGCAACGGCCTCCAGAGCGCGCTCGAGGTGCGCGCGCGCGTTGTAGGAGACGACGATGATCGAGACGTCGGGACGGGTCACTCAGAAGTAAACGCCGGGTGCCGCTATGGTGTCGGGTCGGTGAACGCGCCGCCCCGAGAGCGCCAATAGGAGGTCCGCCCGCATGATGACACCAGAGTACGCCTACATCGATGCCGGGAGCGGCAGCATGATCCTGCAGGCGATCGTGGGAGGCGTCGCGGCCGCGCTCGTGTTCGCGAAATTCTGGTGGCGCCGCCTTCTCGAGTTTCTCCACATTCGCAAGCCCGGGGAGGTCGAAGCCGCCCCGGTGCGGCTCGCAGAGGAGGCCTCCTCGACGGGGAATGGGGAGCGAGCGGCCGAGCAGCGCAGTGATCAAGCCGCGCAGCGGTGAGCGCGCTCCCGGCGTCGCGCAGCTAGAACCGGGCTCGTTCCGGGACCCGGACAGCCGGGTCTTCTACGCCGGGGACGGCGTGCTCCGCGTCCTCAGCGAGCAGGGGCGCAGCGACTGGGAAGCGTTCGCAGCGTCCGCGCTCTTCGCCGAGGCGACGGCGGCAGGCCAGATCGTCGGCACGGAGCCTGCGGAGGGCGAGGCCGGTCTCGAGGGGGCGCTCGAGCGCCCCGCGGCGGCGGTTCTGCGCCACGAGGTCATTCCGTACGTCTCCTATCCGTACGAATGGCCGTTCGGAATGCTCAAGGATGCCGCGCTCCTCCAACTGGACCTGCTCCGACGGGCGCTCGCCGAGGAGCTCATCCTCAAGGACTCATCCCCGTACAACATCCAGTGGCGGGGGTCACAGCCTGTCTTCATCGACATCGGCTCCTTCGAACGCCTGCGCGCGGGCGAGCCGTGGGCCGGGTACCGCCAGTTCTGCATGCTCTTTCTCTACCCGCTCATGCTGCGGGCCCACAAGAGCGTCTCGTTCCGCCCCTGGCTGCGCGGCTCGCTCGACGGGATTGCGCCTCGCGAGTGCGCCGCCCTCATGTCGTTTCGCGATTTCTTCCGCCGCGGCGTCGCCACGCACGTCCTGTTGCACGCGCGCCTCGACCGCCGCCACGAGGCGAGCGAGCGCGACATTCGCGCTGAGCTCCGCAAGGCGGGGTTTCGCAAGGAGCTCATCGAAGCCAACGTGCGAGGACTCGAAAAGACGGTGCGCCGGCTGGAGTGGGACCCGCCGGCATCCGTCTGGACCGAGTACGGGAAGACGACCACCTACTCGGAGGCGGACGCCGACCGCAAGGAGGAGATCGTCCGCTCAGCCGTTGGCGCCCGGCGCCTCGGGCGTGTCTGGGACCTGGGCGCCAACGACGGCCGCTACTCCCGACTCGCCGCCCAGCACGCCGACTACGTGGTGGCGACGGACGCCGACGAGGCGGTCGTGGAATCGCTCTACCAGTCGCTCAAGCAGGAGGGCAATCGGCGTATCCTGCCGCTCGCGCTCGACATCACCGACCCCTCGCCCGGGCTCGGCTGGCGGGGAGCGGAGCGCAAGACCCTCGCCGAGCGCGGTACACCCGATCTCACGCTCTGCCTTGCGCTCGTCCATCACGTTTCCATCTCGGGCAACGTTCCTATCGCGGACTTCCTCGACTGGCTGTACGGGCTGGAGACGGCGCTCGTGATCGAATTCCCCACGCGCGAGGATCCGATGGTGCGCCGCCTCCTCGCCCGCAAGCGCGACGACGCCCACCCCGATTACCAGCGCGAGTGGTTCGAGCAGTGCCTGGCCGAACGCTTCGAGCTCGAGCACGCCGAGGAGCTCGCCGGAGGCGGGCGCGTGATCTATGTCGCACGCCCACGCGGCTGACGCACAAGCGCCAACCGGCCGGGCAACGCCGTGGCGCGAGCTCGCGATCGCCGGCGGCCAGCTCGCCGCGCTTTCCGCGTTCGCTTTCGCCCAGCCCCTCTTCGACCTGTTGTCGCGGAATGCGGAGTTTTTCGCGGTGCGAGGCTCGACCCGCACGGAGATCATCGTCTTCGCGCTTGTGGTCGCGTTCCTCCCGGCGCTCGCCCTGCTCGCGCTGGAGGTCTTGGTCGGCCTCGTCGACCGCCGGGCTCGCCTCGTCCTCCATCTCGTTCTCGTCGCCGGCTTCGCCGGCCTGATCGCCGCGCAGGCGCTGAAGAAGAAGACGAACCTCGGGTCGCACAGCCTCGTCCTCGCCTCGCTCGTGCTCGCCGCCGTCGCGGTGCTCGCCTACTGGCGCATCCAGCCGGTGAGATCGCTGCTCACCGTGCTCGCGCCTGCCCCCCTCCTTTTCCTCGTGCTCTTCCTCTTCTTCTCACCGGTGACAGAGCTCGTCTTTCCGCCCAAGCCGGCCCTCGCCGCCGGAGGGTCGACGGGCGCCGTCAACGCATCGCCGGTCGTCTTCGTGATCCTCGACGAGTTTCCGAGCACGGCGCTCATGAACTCCAAGCGAGAGATCGACCGCGTCCGCTATCCCAACTTCGCGGCGTTCGCGAGCCAGGCCACATGGTTCCGAAACGTCACCACCGTAGCCACCCAGACGACGAGCGCCGTGCCCGCCCTCTTGACGGGGATGCTTCCGAAGGAGCATGCGCTCCCCACCTTCTCCGACCATCCGAAGAATCTCTTCACGCTCCTCGACCGCAGGTACCTCCTGAACGTCCACGAGCGGGAGACCCGCCTCTGTCCGACCCAGCTGTGCGGCCACGAAGACGAACAGCGCGGTTTCCCCGCGCGCATGAAGTCGCTCTTCTCGGACGTCGGAGTGATCTACGCCCACATCGTCACGCCGCCGGTCTACGAGAACAGGCTGCCGTCGATCGCGACGGCCTGGGGAGACTTCACGGCCGGTGAGGGGGCGAAGACGCGCGGCGGCCGGAGCATCGGGGAGAAGGTCGTGGCCTGGAAGCGCTTCCTCGCCTCGATCCACACGACGAGGCAGCCGTCGCTCAACTTCCTCCATCTTCTCCTGCCGCATGGACCCTGGGTGTACCTCCCCTCCTGCCACCGGAACATCCTGACCGGCACGGCCCAGATCGAGCCGGCCCGCGAGCCCCGCAGCTCGGTGTTCAAGCGCGACCCGTGGCTCATCCTCCAGTCGTACCGACGTCTCCTCCTGCAGGTGCAATGCACCGACAAGGTCGTCGGCCAGCTCGTCCAGAGGCTCCGCAGCCTCGGGCTCTACGACCGGTCGCTGATCGTGCTGATGTCCGACCACGGGGTGAGCGTGCGGCCCGGCGGGGAGCGCCGCGAGGTGCTTCCCGACAACCTCGTCAACCTTCCGGACATCGCCTTCTCCGTGCTGCTCGTCAAGCGTCCAGGCGAGCAACGAGGGCAGATCATCGACCGCCACGTGCAGACGATCGACGTGCTCCCGACGATCGCCCGTTTTGCCGGCGTGCCCCTCCCCTGGCATGTCGACGGGCACTCGCTCTTCGATCCGACGAACAATCCTCCTCGAATCGACCTCTTCGCGCGAAGAGGCCGAATCAGGGTCGCGGTCGGGCCGCTCGAGCTGAAACGGGATGCCCTGATGCGCCGGCAGGTCGCATGGTTCGGCTCGGGCGGAGGCGGGCCGGGTCTGTGGGCGATCGGCCCGCATCCGGAGCTCCTGGGAAAGCAAGTCGCCGATCTGGCCGTCACGCGCTCATCCACCCTTCACGCCACGATCTCCAGCGACGTCCGCGCTCTGCTCGCCCATCTGCCGAAGGGCTCCGACGTCCTGCCCACGCCCATCTACGGCTCGCTGCAGGGCGATGGGGCCGACACTCGGCTGCCGCTCGCCGTCTCCGTGAACGGGCGCATCGCCGCGGTCACGTTCAGCAACGGAAACGGATCGAACTCCTACAGCGCGCTCGCCCCCGAGGAATCCTTCCGGACCGGCGCAAACCGGGCCACGGTCTTCCTCATCGACACGAGCGGAGGCGGGCTCGAGCTGCGCCGCCTGGGAGGGACCTAACGAGACTACGCGGCGGGGCGCGCCGGCGCCGGGCGCAGACTCCGCCACAGGAGGATGAAGCCGCCCGGGATCGACGTGGCGATCGTGATGGCGTAGAAGAGGAAGCCCGTCGCGAACGCGGCGTCGGCAGAGACATCGAAGCGCCCGAGGAACGCAATGAAGAACGCCTCGCGCACGCCGAGCCCGTTGATCGTGAAGGGGACGAGCATCACGAGGAAGAGAAGCGGGCCCATGATCACGTAGACGAGCGGAGAGAGATCCAACCCCACCGCCTCGCCGCAGAGCCAGATCGAGATGATGCGGGAGAACTGGAGCGCGACCGTCGCGGCGAGGACGAGGAGAAGTGCGCGGGGCTGCTCGCGGTAGCCGTGCAGCGCGAGCCAGAGGCTGCGGAACAGGTGCGCGATGCGGCGGGTCCCTCCCCGTTCCTGCAGCCAGGCATTTGCACGGCGTGAGAACAGCACCGCGAACACGACGGCGAGGGCGGCGGTGAAAGCAATCTCGAGCCAGACGAGCTCGCGGATGTTGTTGTACCGGCCAACGGCGAGCACGAGGCCGATCGCGACCATGACGAGCGTTCCGGCCGAGCCGAGCACCCGTTCCATGAGGACCGCGCCCGCCGCCTCGCCCTTTACTTCCGGCCGTCGGCGTGCGTGCTCGAAGATCCGTACCGCGTCTCCCCCCACAGAGGTCGGGAGGACCTGTCCGGCGGCGTAGCCGACGAAGTAGATCTTCGTCAGCCAGCCGAGCGGCTCGTGGATGCCCTTGGAGGCGAGAAGGGTCTGCCAGCGCCACGCCATGCCCCACGTCGTCGCGACGAAGATCGCGTACGCGCCGAGGAGGTCGAAACCGTTGCTCGACCCGATCAGGTCGATCGTGCGACCGAGGTCGATCTGCCACAGCAGGTAGGCGATGACGCCACCGCTCACCAGCACCTGCAGCGCGATGCGCGCCGGGCGCGAGAGCTTCACTGAGTGAAGGTCGCGTGCACGCGCCGGAGCGCCTCGGTCGCGTCCGCGATGTCCGCGTCGGAGTGAGCGGGCGAGAGCGGCAACGACAGCACCTCACCGCCCGCTCGCTCGGCCACCGGAAGCTCGGCCTGATCGGGGAAGCGCTCGCGATAGTACGTGAGCGTGTGCACCGGGAGGAAATGGATGCTCGTGCCGATGTTCTCCTCGCTGAGCGCCCGCTGATAGGCGTCCCGGTCGGCACCGGCGAGCTCTGCGTCGATCTTGATCACGTACAGGTGGAGCGAGTGGCGGTCGCGCGGATCGCGGGCGAGCGGTGTGATGCCGGGGAGCTTGGCGACTGCCACGTCGTAGGCCTCCACGTGCCGACGGCGGATCTCCGCGTGAGCCTCCAGCTTGTCGAGCTGGCAGAGCGCGATCGCCGCGAGGACGTCGGAGAGGTTGGCCTTGAACCCGGCCGAGCGGACGTCGTAGAGGGAGCCGTCCCCGCGACGCGTGAGCCGCAGCTCACGGATGGCGTCTGCGAGCTCGTCGTCGTCGGTAGCGACCGCGCCACCCTCGCCGGCGGCAACGTTCTTCGTCGCGTAGAGAGAGAAGCATGTGGCCGTCGCGATCGACCCCACCTTGCGCCCGCGGTACTCCGCTTCGATCGCGTGGGCGGCATCCTCGACGACCGGCACCCCGTGCGCGAGCAGCGGGTCGAGATCGCTCGGCTGTCCGGCGAGATCGACGGGGAGAATCGCCTTCGTCCGTGGCGTCACCGCCTCGGCGACGCGCTCGGGGTCGATGTTCAGATCCTCGTCCCGAACGTCGACGAAGACCGGCCGCGCACCTGTGTGAACGACGACGTTCGCGGTCGCGGGCCAGGTGATCGGGGACGTGATCACCTCGTCTCCGGGCCCGATCCCGAGGCCGACGAGGGCGAGGTGCATGGCGGCCGTCCCTGACGAGAGCGCAATCGCGTGCCGCGCGCCCGTCAGCTCCGCGAGCCGGCGCTCGAGCTCGGCCGCGCGGGGGCCGCTCGTGAGCCAGCCGCTCCGGAGGGTCTCGGTGACCGCCTCGATCTCCTCCGGCCCGATCGCCGGGGGCTGGAAGGAGAGAAAGCCTTTACGTCGGGCGGTTCGTGTGCTCACGTGGCCGGGAATCTGGCGCGCGAAAAGCGCACGCATTCGCGTCGAGTTACACGCAGAGCCCGCGTCATTCTGAAAATGGATGCACGCGGGCGACCGAGGACAACGCAGGGCGCAGACTTGCAGCCGCCAGAAACCGGCTCGCGTGGGCGCGCGAGCCGCCTATGGGACGAGAGCTTCTGCATCGGAGGTCTCGAAGCGTATTGACTCCGCCGCGCGATCGGCCCGGGCCAGGGCGTCGTCGCGGGACGAGCCGACTGCGAGCACGAACCCCGCACGATCTGCTCCGCGGCGCAGCGGCGCGAAGGTCCAGCCCGGCTGCCGGTAGACACGGGCGTCGACGATGCCGTCCTTGCTCCGCGCTTCCTCCAGACCTCCGACCGCACCAAGGAGCCCCGGAGGCGCGACGAGGAAGCGCACGCACGCCCCACCGTCCGGACGCGCGGGCGGCACGGTGGCGGGCTCACCGAGCGCGGCGGCCAGCGCAAGCCCGTTGAGGTCGACGCCGAGCGCAACGCGGCAGAGCTCCGCGTCGTGCCCGCCGCCGAGCCGAGCCGCGAGCTCCATGAGCTTCGGGCCCTCCTGACTGAGGACGACCTGCGTGTAGGTGGGGCCGTTCTCGACCCCGAGGGCGGTGGCCGCCGCCCGGGCGACTTCGACGGCGCCTGCGACGTCGTGCTCACTCGGCCACGCGTGGGCCAGCGCGACCCCGAAGGCCGGCGGGTCCGCGGTCAGCCGGTCCGTAACTGTCAGCGGCTGGAACTCACCGGCGGCGGAGAACGCGTTCACCGTCACCTCGGGGCCCTCGACGAGCTCCTCGACAAGCGCAGCCCCTCCGCGCGAGGCTCCGATTGCGACCTGGACCGCCGCTTCCAGCTGGCTCGCGTCGCGGACGACGGTCAGCCCCTTCTGGCCTTGCCGGTCAGGAGGTTTGACGACGCATGGAACCTTCAGATCCCCGGCGCCGACGGCGACCCGCCAGCGCGGCTGGGCAACCCCGGCCTCCTCGAGGCGCTCCCGCTGACGCTGCTTCGAGACTGCCAGGGCGGCCGTCTCGGGCGAGATCGGGTGCGGCAGGCCGAAGCGGGCCGCGATGCGTGCGGCAATCGCGACCGGCCAGTCGATCCCCGGCGCGATGACGCCGTCGATCTGCTCGGCCGCCGCGAGCATCCCGATTGCCGGCTCGTCCTCCGCGGAGACCACGGCCCGACGGTCGGCGTACTCGAAGCCGGGAGCCTGTGGGTCGCGATCGCAGGCGACGACGTAGAGCCCGCGCTCGCGGGCGGCGCGCAGGAGCCCGAGCTGGGCCGGTCCGGCCCCTAGGACGAGAAGGCGGCGCTCTCCGCGCGAAGTGGTGACTCCCACCAAGCCCGATTCTCGTCGTACCACCTGATGGTGCGGTCGAGCCCCTCCTCGAACGAGGTGGCGGCGCGCCAGCCGAGCAGGCGCACGGCCTTGTCGATCGAGCCGATGTGGCGGTCGACCTGGCCCGGCCGTTCCGGGGTATGCACCTTGAGCGAACCGGGCTTCCCCAGCCGATCGAGGACCATGTCCGCGATCTCGGAGACCGAGATGTCCCGTCCTGTCGCGACGTTGATGACCTCGCCCGCCACCTCGTCGAGATCGGCGACGACCACCGACTCGATCGCCGTGGCGACATCCTCGACGAAGACCCAGTCCCTGCTGGCGTGACCGTTCCCGTGGACCGTGAGCGGCTCGTCGCGCAGCGCGTGCGTGATGAAGCGCGGGACGACCTTCTCGGGATGCTGGTAGGGGCCGTAGTTGTTGAACGGCCGGACGATCACGATCGGGAGCCCGTACGTGACC
>DASXRO010000094.1:0-10192 GCA_036506555.1 Gaiellaceae bacterium | reverse complement strand
GCCTTCCTCATGGACGAGCCTCTCTCGAATCTGGACGCGAAGCTCCGCGTCCAGGTGCGCGCCGAGATCGCGCGGCTCCAGAACGACCTCGGCACGACGACGATCTACGTCACGCACGACCAGGTCGAGGCGATGACGATGGGCGATCGGGTAGCCGTCATGCGCAAGGGCGAGATCCAGCAGGTCGCTCCGCCTCAGGAGCTCTACGAGCGCCCAAAGAACCTCTTCGTCGGCGGTTTCATCGGGAGCCCGGCCATGAACATGGTCGAGGCGACGCTCGCCCGCTCGAACGGCGGCTTCGCCGTCGAGGCGGGCGGACAGCGGCTCGTCGTCGGCGAAGAGCTGCTCGGGAAGCTCGCCGCGCTCAAGGCCTACGAGGGCAAGAGGGTCGTGCTCGGAATCCGGCCGGAGGACCTCGAGGACGTGGCGCTTGCGAAGGACGTGCCCGCGGATCGCAGGTTGAAGGGGAAGGTCGAGCTGACCGAGGCGCTCGGCTCCGAGATCATGGCCCACTTCACGATCGACGCGCCGCCGGCGCTGACCGAGGACGTGCGGGAGCTCGCGCAGGACATCGGCGACGAGCGCGCCGTCAAGGAAGCGGCCGAAGGAACGAAGCAGCACACGACGATGGTCGGGCGCTTCAGCGCCCGCTCGCAGGTGAAGGAGGGGGAGACCGCGGAGGTCGCGGTCGACACCAGCTCCCTGCATTTCTTCGATCCCGAGACGGGGCTCGGAATCTACGGCGACACCCAGACTGAGAAGGGAGCGTGATGAGGCGTCGGTTCTCGCTACTCGGAGTGATTGCAGTGCTTGCTCTCGTGGCCGCCGCGTGCGGCGGCGGCGGGGGTGGGGAGACAAGTGCGGGCGGCACGACCGGTGGTGCCGAGTGCGGGTCCGGCTCGATCTCGCTCATGGGGATCTGGGTCGCGACCGAGCAGAAGTCGATCCAGGCGGTTCTCGACGGGTTCAAGGAGAAATGCCCGGACATCAGCGTCAAGTACAACCCGGCCGGGGACAACATCGTCACCGTCCTTGCGACGGCCGTTCAGGGCGGCAATCCGCCCGATCTCGCCACGATCGCGCAGCCCGGCACGATCAAAGAGTACGCCCAGCGCGGATCGATCAAGCCGATCGACTTCGCGAAGGACACGATCTCCAAGAACTACAGCCAGGCGTCGGTCGACCTGGGCACCATCGACGGCAAGCTCTACAGCTTCCTCTTCAAGGGCGCCAACAAGTCGACCGTCTGGTACAACGTCCCGGTCTTCGACGACGCCGGGGTCGAGGCGCCGAAGACGTGGGACGAGTTCCTCGCGAACGCCCAGACGATCTTGCAGTCGGGCACACCCGCGTACTCGATCGGCGGCGCTGACGGCTGGACGCTCACCGACCTGTTCGAGAACATCTACCTCCGCACGGCGGGCCCGGACAAGTACGACCAGCTCGCCACGCACGACATCCCGTGGACCGACCAGTCCGTCAAGGACGCCCTGACCGAGATGGCGAAGGTCCTCGGCGACACGGACAACATCTTCGGCGGCAAGCAAGGCGCGCTGCAGACCGACTTCCCGACGTCGGTGACGAACGCGTTCTCCGACCCGCCCAAGGCGGCGATGGTGCTCGAGGCGGATTTCGTCGAGGGCGAGATCCTCAACTCGACCAAGGCCAAACCCGAGACGGGGTTCAACGTGTTCGACTTCCCGTCGATCAACGACTCGCCGCCCTCGGTGGTCGGTGGCGGCGACCAGGTCGTCATGTTCAAGGACAGCCCGGCGGCACGGGCGCTCGTCGAGTACCTCGCCACGCCCGAGGCGGCCGAGATCTGGGTCAGGCGAGGCGGGTTCGCCTCGCCGAACAAGGGAGTCCCCGAGAGCGCTTATCAGGATCCGCTCCTCCGGGCGACGGCGACGGCGCTCGCAAACGCGCAGAACTTCCGCTTCGACCTCTCCGACCTGCAGCCGTCCGCGTTCGGCGGCACCGTCGGCCAGGGGGAGTTCAAGCTCTTCCAGGACTTCCTGTCGAATCCGAGTGACGTCGACGGGATCGCCCAGAAGCTGGAGGATGCGGCTGCCGCGGCGTACAAGGCCGGCTAGCCAGAGGCCGTGAGCGGCGCGAGCATTTCGGCGGAGCCTCCTGTCCAGGGGGCTCCGCCTGTTTCTCGGTCCCGTTCTTGGGGCAGCTACGCCGTGGCGGCGGCGTTCCTCGCACCTGCCGCGATCTTCCTCATCGTCTGGATCATCTATCCGGCGATTTACACGATCGCCCGGAGCCTGTTCGGGCGCGAGGGGTTCGGCGAATTCGTCGGGATCGACAACTACAAGACGCTCTTCACGAGCGACAACCTCGTCACGGCGATCAAGAACAACGCGATCTGGGTCGCCGTCGTCCCCGCGGTCGTCACGGCGCTCGGGCTCATCTTCGCCGTCCTCACCGAACGCGTCCGCTGGTCGGTCGCCTTCAAGACCGTCGTGTTCATGCCGATGGCCGTTTCCGCCTTCGCGGCCGGCGTGACCTGGCGGATCATGTACCAGCAGGATCCGGACCGCGGTGCGATCAATGCCGCGATCGCGTCCGTCAAGGACGCGTTCAGCCCCGCCGGCGTCCTCTCGCAGGCAGCTCCCTCGACGGACAATCTCAAAACGACGCCGGGCGGGGGCATCGAGCTCACGCAGCCGCTGCAGCCAGGCGGCGTGGCGAAGCTCGGGCTCACCCGCATCCGCTCGACCGAGGTGCCCGAGACAGCCAAGCAGGCGGTGCAGCAACAACCTCTACAGGGAGGCATCGACGGGGTCGTCTGGCGCGACTTCAAGCCCGGCGGCGGGACCCCGGGGCAGGTCGAGCAGGGTGAGCTCGGTCTCCCCGGCGTCACGGTCGAGCTCCACGACTCGAGCGGCAAGACGGTCGAGTCGACGCAGACGGCCGACAACGGCACCTTCGAGTTCAAGGACGTCGGCCAGGGCAAGTACCAGGTCGCCATCGGAGCGTCGACCTTCGCCGAGCCGTTCGGAGGCGTCTCCTGGCTGAGCGCGAAGCTGATCACGCCCGCCGTGATCATCGCCTACATCTGGATCTGGGCGGGCTTCGCGATGGTCGTGATCGCCGCCGGGCTGGCGGCGATTCCGCGGGACGTCCTCGAGGCCGCCCGCACCGACGGTGCCAACGAGTGGCAGGTCTTTCGGCGGGTCACCGTGCCGCTGCTCGCGCCGGTCCTCTCGGTCGTCTTCATCACCCTGCTCATCAACGTCCTCAAGGTCTTTGACATCGTCATAGCCGTGGCGCCGCAATCCGTTCAGGACGACGCGAACGTGATCGCGCTCGCGATGTGGCGGACGTCGTTCGGCGGCGTGAGCGACTTCGGCCTTGGGTCTGCGATCGCCGTCTTCCTCTTCATCCTCGTGATCCCGGTGCTCGCGCTCAACATCCGGCGCTTCCGGAGAGAAGTCTGATGGCGACCGCGGCAGCAGAGGTCGGTCGCGCGCCCGTCGTCGAGGAGACTGTGGCGACCAAGATCCTGCGGGTTGTGGCCAGGGCGCCCGTACATTTCGTGCTCGTCGTCGTCGGGCTTCTCTGGCTGGTGCCGACATTTGGCCTCTTCCTGACGTCGCTCTTCTCGCCGACGGACGTCAACAGCCTCGGCTGGTGGGAGATCTTCTCCAAGCCGAGCCTGGGGACATTCCAGAACTACCAAGACATCTGGCACGACCAGTCGATTCGCTCCGCCTTCTTCACGACAGTCTGGATCGCGATCGGCGGCACCGTCCTGCCGATCGTCGTGGCCGCCCTCGCGGGGTACGCGTTTGCGTGGCTCGACTTTCCGGGCCGCGATTGGCTCTTCGTGCTCGTGATCGCGCTCCTGGTCGTGCCGCTGCAGATGGCGCTCATCCCGATCTTCAGGCTCTACGGCGACCTCGGAATCTTCGACACGGTCCTGAGCTTGGTGCTCTTCCACACGGCGTTCGGGCTGCCATTCGCCATCTTCCTCTTACGCAACTTCTTCATCGGGATACCGAAGGAGCTGCTCGAAGCGGCCCGCATAGACGGGGCCTCGGAGATCCGCATCTTCCTGCGGCTCATCCTCCCCCTCGGGCTGCCGGCCATCGCTTCCCTCGGCATCTTCCAGTTCCTGTGGACCTGGAACGACCTGCTCGTCGCGCTCTCGCTCGCCCGCGACACGCAGCCGCTGACGGTCGCGATCTTCTCGCAGCTGCGTCAGTTCGGGAACAACCTCGAGCTGATCGCGCCGGCGTCCTTCCTGTCGCTGGTCGTGCCGCTGGTGGTCTTCTTCGCGTTCCAGCGCTATTTCGTCCAGGGGCTGCTCGCGGGCTCCGTCAAGTAATGCGCCCCGAACGGTGCGCAATCGTCGGCGGTGGGCTAGCCGGCTTCATCGCCTATGCAACCCTCCGCCGTGGGGGTCTCGCTCCGACCGAAATCGTCGTGTTCGGAACGGACCCGGATCCCGCGGCCCAGTGGCGGGAGCGAGCGGCGGCGATACGCCAGCGCTGGATGCGCTCCGAGAGCGACGGCCACGTCGGGCCGACCTCCTTCCCCGGGCTCGCAGTGCGCACGGCGCTCCGCACGCGCAGCGTCATCCCCCTCATCGCGACCGCGATCGATCGCTACCACCCGTCCGTCGACGAGTTCCTCGAGCATGTCGCCGCGCTCCGGGAGCGTTCCGGCTGGGACGAGAGCTTTCGGTCGCGGAAGATTCGGCGCATACGCGCCACCGAGGGCGGTTTCGAGCTCGGCGAGGAGGGCGCGTTCGCGCACGTTCTCCTCGCGCCGGGCCATCCTGGGCTCGCCTTCCCCCAGGGTCTCGAGCGCGAACCGCGGGCGGTACACGCCTACCAGCAGCACGGGTACGCCGAGCGCGTTGAGATCGTCGGCGCCGGCATGGCCGCGGCCACGGAGTGGCTGAACGCGCTCACGGCTGGAGCGTCGGTCGTCTCCGTGCGCCGGCGCGAGCCGGAGCGCCGGCCGCTCAACCTTCCGCGCGAGCTGTTCACGCGGCGAGGCCTCGCGGCGTACCATCGGACCGGCAAGGACCAACGCGTCGCCTTTCTACGGCGCTGGTCGGCGCCCTCGTATCCGGCCGGCCGTGAATGGGACGAGCCGGTCGAACGAGCCCGGCGAGCAGGCCGCTTTCGCGTGGAGCAAGACCTGGACGGCGCCGAGCAGATCATCTGCGCGACCGGCTTCAGGCGCGGCTTCCGCCACGATCGGCTGCTCGCCCGGCTCGTGAAGGAGCACGGCCTCGAGACCGCTGACGGCTGGATCGTCCTCGGCCCCGACTCGACCGTCCCGGCTCTGACCAACGGCAGCCGAACCCTGTCGCTCGCGGGCGTCCCCGGTCAGTGGGCCTTTCCGGCCGCAGACACGCTCATGGGGGCGAAGTACGCGGCGCGGCGCTTCCTCCGGCGGATCGAGGCATGTCCTTCACGCTGAGAGGGCGGCTCGAGACCCGGCTCGCGGCCTCGCTCGCGCCGCTCGTCGGGGCCTGCGCGGTTGCCCTCGCGCTCAAGGCATGGTGGCCCGTCGAGCTGGCAGGGATCATGGTCGCCGTCGGGCTTGCCTTGGACGCGGCCGCCTACCACCGTTTCCTCCCCTATCAGCCCGGGTGGCTCGCGCTCCCGCTTGGAGCCCTGGAGCTCGGCGTCGTCATGGGAATCGTCCTCGCCCTCGGCGTCAACGCGCCGCGCTCGGCCGCAATCGCCTTCTTCGTGGGCTCCTGGCTCCTCGGACAGGTGCTCGTGCACGCCGCGTTTCCGCTGGCCAGGCTGAGCTACGGAGAGGACGGTGGGGAGCTTGGA
Source organism: Gaiellaceae bacterium (assembly GCA_036506555.1). Classification (GTDB taxonomy): domain Bacteria; phylum Actinomycetota; class Thermoleophilia; order Gaiellales; family Gaiellaceae; genus JAIBJP01. The sequence goes on along the minus strand of DASXRO010000094.1, from coordinate 4,385 downwards.
ACCGGCGGCGTATCGGCTGGGGTCGCGGTCGTGGCATTGCTCGCCGCCGCCGGGGGCGTCGGATGGGCGACCCAGCCGCCGACGGTGCACCTGGCGGCCGGAATCCACCAGGGACCGCTCGTGATCGACCACTCGGAGAAGCTCGTCGGCGACCGCGGGGCCGTCGTTCGCGGCGGCATCGTCGTCACGTCGGACGACGTCACGATCTCGAACGTCGCCGTCACCGGGGGGGAGATCGGGATCAAGATCGACGGAGCCGAGAACGTGACCGTCGAGCACGTTCGCATCTCCGGGACGAGTCTCGACGGCATTCAGGCGCGCCGCGCGAGCGTGAAGATCCGGGACTGCCTCATTCACTCGCCGGTCGGCGACTACGCCCAGGGGATCGACATCTCGTTCGGCTTCGACCTACCGCCAAGTCTGATCGACGGCTGCACGATCATCGGCGGCCGCGAGGGGATCGTCACCCATTTCTCGAACGTGCACATCAGCGACAACCACGTCAGCGGGACAACCCTGCGCGCCCTCGGTCTCACCGAGATGTCCATGGTCATGGTGGAAGGAAACGAGGTGCAAAATGCGCTCGGCGTCGGCATCTACTGCGGCGATTACTCGGAGTGCATGATCGAGGACAACGTCGTCGGCGGAACTCGCCCCGATACGACCTCCGGAGATCTAACCCGCCTCGGCTTTGCAGTGGTCGCACATTCCGGCGCAAAGGCCGAGGTGCGCGACAACAAGCTTTCGCGAAACTCCAGCCGGATGAAAGCCTTCCTCGGCGCGCGAATTACCGCCGGATAATCGAGCCTCGAAATTCGTTAGTATCGTGCTCCCCACGACTCTCTCCAGGGAGGAACATTGGCTCGCAAGACCGTGCTCGTTTGTGACAATTGTGGAAAGGAAGTGAGCGAGGGAAGAGGCGCGTCTTTGCGCGTCACGTATACGGACGCGCGCCGAGGCGCGAAGGCCGGAGATCTCTGCGACGACTGCGCCGGCAAGATGCCCGGCCGGGCCGCCGCACGCCGCGGCAGGCGCCCGAAGGCTGCCGCCGCGTAGGCCGAATCCGCTCGTAAACGCACGCCTGAGGCCCCTTTTTCGGCCCGGCGGGAGCCCGCCGGGCCGAGGCGCTGTCTCCCGCCGGGCGGGAGACTAAGATGGGCCCCGATGCCGCTGGCTTTGCTCGTTGGCCCGGCGAACGCGGGCAAGGTCGCGCGTCTCCTCGATCGCTACCTCGAAAGCCTCGACCGAGAGCCCGTTCTCGTCGTTCCGAACCGTCCCGACCGCGAACGCGTCGAACGGGAGCTGCTCGCGCGCTCGCCGGCGCTGCTGGGCGGAACGATCGCCACCTTCGACGACGTCTTCAAAGAGATCGCGCGCGGAAACGGCGCTCATCGGCCGGTGGCGACGGAGGCTCAGCGGTCACTGGTCCTGCAGCGGGCGCTCGCCTCGACCCCGCTGAACGGCCTCGCGGCCTCGTCGCGCTACGGAGGTTTCGCCGCCGGGCTCCTCACGGTCATCTCGGAGCTGGAGGCCGGCCTCGTCCGGCCGGGGGAGGTGGGGGGCGACGTCGCCCGGCTCTACGGCGCCTACGCGGCCGAGCTCGAGCGTCTCGAGCTCTGGGATCGCGATCTCGAGCGGCGCTACGCGGTCGAGCGGATCGAGGGCGAGCTCGACGCGTGGGACGGCCGCCCGGTGTTCGCCTACGGCTTCGAGGACCTCACCGGAGCGCAGTGGGCGCTCCTGCGGGCGCTCGCGGGCAGGGCGGAGGTGACCGTCTCGCTGCCCTACGAGTCCGGCCGTCCGGCCTTCGCCTCGCTCGCGCGGACGATGGAGGACCTTTCTCGCCTGGCCGGCGGCGCGATCGAGGAGCTTCCTCCCGCTCGTGACTTTGGGCCTCCCGCGCTGGCTCATCTCGAACGGCATCTCTTCGGAGCCACGGCTCCCGCAGACGCCCCCGAGCTCGAAGGAGCGATTCGGTTCCTCGAAGGCGCGGGCTCGCGCGGCGCGCTCGAGCTCGTCGCCGACGAGATCCTCGAGCTGCTCCGCACCGGCACCGCGCCCGAACGCGTCGCGGTCGTCGTGCCGACGCTCGACCACTGGCGCGCTCCGCTCGAGACCGTGTTCGGCACGCTCGGCATCCCCTTCGCCTTCGAGGGCCGGCTCCGTCTGGGGCAGACGGCCTTCGGCCAGGCGCTCCTCTCCGCGCTTCGCTTCGTGTGGCGCGCGCCCGAGCGGCGTCATCTCTTTTCCTTCCTCCGCTCCGCGTACTCGGGTCTCTCCCGCGCGCATGCGGACTACCTGGAGGGGCGGCTGCGCGGGCTCGGCGTCCGCGCGAATGTCGAGGAGCGGACCGTCGAGCTTCGCGGCAATCCGCTGCCGGCACTCGGCGACGTGCGCGCGGCCGAATCGCCGGTGGAGGCCGTTCGCAGCCTCACGGGATTCATGCTGCGGGCCGCCCACGGTCTCGAGTCCCCGCCCGTGGGTGAGGCCTCGCGCACTGACCTGCGCGCCTTCGAAGAGACGGTCAAGCTTCTGGCCGAGCTCGAGGGGTGGCGCGACCTCGGCGGTGAACTCTCCCAGGACGAGATGCTTGCCGCCCTCGAGGACGTGACCGTTCGCCTCGGTTCCGCGCGTGACGCGGGCCGGGTGGCTGTGCTCGACTTTCTCCGCGCGCGCACCCGCACCTATGACGTCGTCTTCGTCCTCGGCCTCGAGGAGGGGAGCTTCCCGCGGCGCATCTCGGAATCCCCGTTCCTCGGCGACGACGAGCGGCGGGCGCTCGACGAGGCGACGGGCGCCCGTCTGGTCAAGCCCGACCCGGTCAGCCGTGCCCGCTACCTCTTCTACACGGCCTGCACTCGCCCCTCGCGGCGGCTCTATCTCGTGCGGGAGGCGGCGACCGACGACGGGAGCCCGCGGCAGGCGAGCCCGTTCTGGGACGAGGTCCGTGCGCCGTTTCCAGCGGACGACCTCCAGCGCTGGACGCGGAGGCGCCCGCTCTCCGCCCTCACCTGGCCCCTCGAGCGCGCGCCCACCGAGCGGGAGCGCCTGCGCGCCCTCGCTTCGCTGGCCGCCTCCGACCTGGGAACGGCGGAGGCCCTCGCGAGCGCGAACGGCTGGACGCGACGGTTCGAGCGTGCGAGAACGGCGTTCCACCGGCCGACCCGCCTCACGAATCCGGCCGTGCTCGAGGAGCTTCAGAGCCGCAACTGGTTCGGCGCTACCGAGCTCGAGGCCTTCGCCACCTGCTCGTCGATCTGGTTCGTCGAGCGGATCGTCGCGCCGCGCTCGATCGACGCCGAAGTGGACGCGAAGCTCCGCGGCTCGATCGCCCACACCGCCCTGCACAAGTTCTTCGCCGGTCTGCCGAAGGAGGTCGGGAGCGAGCGGGTCGAGCCCGAGCGCCTCGACGAATCGCTCCGCTTCCTCAACCGCTGCCTCGATGAAGCGCTTGCCGGTATCCGCCAGGAGCTCTCCGAGCTCGAGCGCCGGGAGCTCGCGGGGGGCCTTCGCCGTGATCTCGAAAACTTCGTCCGCGCCGAGGCCGAGGCCGATCTGCCGCTCGTGCCGCGCCGGTTCGAAGTCTCGTTCGGATCGGAGCGCTCAGCGCCGGAACTCCAGCGCGGGCTCGATCTCGGCGGCTTCACCGTTTCCGGGAAGATCGACCGCATCGACCTCGACCCCTTCTCGGCGCGCGGGATCGTGCAGGACTACAAGTCGGGCAAGACCGCGTACTCGGCCGCGAAGATCGAGTCCGAGCTCAAGCTGCAGATCCCGCTCTACATGCTCGTCCTCCGCGACCTGATCGGGATCGAGCCCCTCGGAGGCCTCTATCGCGCCCTCGCCGGTGACCGCCAGGCGCGCGGGCTCTTGCGCGCCTCGGCGAAGGACGACGTGCTGCCCGGCTTCACGCGCACGGACTACAAGGACGACGATGAGTTCTGGACGCAGATCGACGGTGCCGTCGAGCATGCCCGGCGGTTCGTCGGCCGCATCCGGGCGGGGGACGTTCAGCACGACCCGCTCGGAGACGCCGGCTGCCCATCTTGGTGCGACCTCTACCCGATGTGCCGAGTGAGGCGGTCGTGAGCGTCGCTCGCCTTCGGCTCGCTCCCATGGGGGAAACCATGTTTCCCCCATGGACCCCCTTCTTTGACGCAGTGGGGAAACCTCCCGGTTTCCCCACACCCCTTCCCCACGCTCATAGGCCGGGGGCCGGCCCATGAGCGTCGACCTCCGCGCAGCGAGCGAGGAGCAGGTCGCCGCGATCGACGCGCCCGGCGTCGTCTTCGTCTCGGCTGGGGCGGGCACGGGGAAGACGACCGTGCTCGTCGAGCGCTTCGTCAAGGCGGTCTGCGAGCGCGGCATCGACGTCGACTCGCTGC
>DASXRO010000093.1:0-24110 GCA_036506555.1 Gaiellaceae bacterium | reverse complement strand
TGATGCCGAGGAGCCCGAGCTCGGCCATCCCCTCGATGATCCCCATGTCGAGGTGGTGGTTGATGTCGTTCTCGATCGCGTTCGGCAGGATGCGGTCGTCGACGAACTGCCGGACGGTCGCCTGCACCTCGCGCTGCTCGGCAGTGAGCTCGAAATCCACGGGATTTAGTCTAAGGGCCACTTGGGACTCGCAGCGCTCTTCCAGGCGGTCGCCGTACTGGTCGCGCCGTCCGCCGCACCGCCCGATCTGCCCCCGCTGACCGCACCGGAGAAGGCGGCGCTCGTCGTGGTGTCGGGATTGCCTGCGCCCCACGGTGTTGCCGGCGTGCTCGTGCACGACTACGACATGCGCGCTCCGCCGCCGGCTGGTGCGCTCGTCTTCGTCGACCAGGAGGGCGGGACGGCCTCCACCTTCGGCGGGCTCCCTCCCGGGCGCGCCGCCTCCAGCTTCAGAAACGCACGCGATGCCTACCGCGCGGGTCTGGCAACCGGCCGTGCGCTCCGGCGCGCTCGGGTGCATGTCGATCTGGCTCCCGTTCTCGACCTCCCCGGCGGGCCGCTCGGCTCGCGTCACTTTCGCTGGGCGCCTTCAGGCGCGCAATACGCGCCGGAGTGCCGTGCGTGATGGTCGGCCACGCCTTCTACGCACGCTTCGGCGCTCGGCGCGCCTCGTTCAGCCGACGGGCCTACGAGCTCATGCGCCGAACCGGGTTCGGGGGCGTGGCGATCACGGATTCCGTCTCCGTTTTCGGTTGCCCGGAAGCGGTCCCGAGCGCCCCCAAGGCGGTGCTTGCCGGCGCCGATCTCGTCCTCTTCACGAACCGCCCCGACGCCCGCCGCGCCATCCGCGCACTCATTCCCCTGGCGCGCCGAGGCCTCCTCGACGAGCACGTCTGGCGGGTGCTCGAAATGCGCCATTCCTTCGGTCTGACCCAACCGTGAGGTTGTTAGACTCGCCACTCTCGGATGCGTGCGGAAGTCGGCGTCGAGCCGATCAAAAGGGGTCGGCCTGTCCCTGCTCGGAGGGGCACGTCAGCGCTGGTCCGGCGCATGGCCAGGGTCGGTCTGGCTGCGATCGTGCTGCTCGCCGTCGGCCTGCTCGCCGTCGGATTCGTATTCGCGGGCTCATCTGACCGGATCGCAGCGGGCGTGATGATCGCCGGCGCCAACGTCGGCGGCCTCTCCGCCGAGGAGGCGCAGAGCAAGCTCGCCGCACGCGCTCATCGCCTCGCCGCTGTCCCTGTGGCTTTCGAGGCGGGCGGGCGGCGCTGGCCGATCGCTCCCGCGCAAATCGCGCTGAAGGGAGACTGGGCTGCGGCGGTGCACGACGCCCTCGGCCAAGGGGACGGGAGCGTCCCGTTGCGAGGGCTCCAGCGCGTGCGTCTCAGGCTCTTCGGCGCGGACGTCCAGCCCGCCGCCAGCTACGAGGAGAGGACGCTCGACAAGCGCTTGGCGGCGATTGCCCGCACGGTTGACGTACGCGGCCGCGAGGCGGCGATCCTGCTGAGGGACGGCCAGCCGGTGGTCGTCCCCGGTGAGGCGGGTCGCAAGCTCGATCGCGAGGGCGCGGCCCGGGTGATCGTGAGCGCGTTGGTCGGCTTCGAGCGTGAGCCCGTCGCGTTGCCGGTGAGGGTCGACCCGCCGAAGGTGACGCGCGACGCGCTCCAACGCGTGGCGGCACAGGTTCGCACAGCCCTTTCCGCCCCGGTGCGGTTCGCCTACAAGGGCGTCCATTGGTCTGTCTCGCCGGCCCAGATCGCGAGCTTCCTCGTGTTGCCCCAGGAGGGCTCGAGCGATCTCGGCATCGGCGGGCCGCAAGCGAAGCGCTACTTCGCCGCGCTGGGGAAGGCCGTCGGCCGCCCGCCGCGGGAGGTCGACTTCACGGTTTCGGATTCCGGGCGGGCGCGGATGATCCCGTCCCGGGAGGGGCGGCGGCTCGACGTCGAGGCGACCCAGCAGGGCTTCCTCGCTGCCGCCCTGCGGGCGACGAACCGCGAGGCCGAGCTCGTCGTCGTCGCCGCCCAGCCCCAGCTTTCCAGCGACCGCGCGAAGAGCCTCGGAATCACCGGCCTCGTCGGCTCCTACACGACCTTCTACGGCGGCGAAGCCAACCGGATCCACAACGTCCAGCTCGTCGCGCGCCTCATCGACCGCCATCTCATCGCGCCGGGCTCGACGTTCTCCTTCAACAAGACGACGGGGGAGCGAAACGCAGCCAAGGGCTTCCTCGAGGCGCCCGTCATCATCAACGGCGAGCTGAAGAGCGGCCTGGGAGGCGGCGTCTGCCAGGTCTCGACGACCGTGTTCAACGCGGCGTACGAGGCGGGCCTCTCGATCACCGAGCGCCACAACCATGCGCTCTACATCAGCCACTACCCGCTCGGCCGCGACGCGACCGTCAACTACCCGGACACCGACCTGAAGTTCGTCAACGACACCGACCACTGGCTTCTGCTCGAGACGGTCGTCGGCTCGTCGTCGCTCACTGTCCGGCTGTTCGGGACGCCGGTACACCGGAAGGTCGTGAGCCAGGCGTCGGCACTGCGCGTGACCGGGCCTCCGCAGATCAAGCGCATCCCCGACTCGGCGCTGTACACGGGCGAGAGGGTTGTCGAGGACCCCGGGGAGCCGTCGCGGACCGTGTCGGTACGGCGCATCGTCTACGACCGGAAGGGCCACGTGCTCTACGACACCACCTGGTACTCGAGCTACGTGTCCGAGCCGAAGATCGTCCGCGTCGGGACGAAGGCACAGCCGGGAACGACCAGATCGACCGGATCGACGACGTCCCACGGCACGACCACGGGCACGACGACTGGCGGCACGACGACGAGCAGCGGCTAGCCTGCCTCGGCGGCGGCGATGCCCTCGGCCAGCCAGGCCGGCATCCGCGTCGGCCGGAGCGTTGCCGCATCGACGCAGGCGTGCGCCGTCCAGCCTTCGGCGATGGTGGCCCTCGGCTCGCTCGTCCGCTCGAGGACGTACTCGAAGCGGAAGCGCGCCCCGCGCAGATCTGTGACGCGTGTATGGATGCGGAGCGCGTCGTCGAAACCGCATGGCGCGAGGTAGCGCACGTGCGCCTCGATCGTGAGGGCCTCGACCCCCTGCTCGATCAGCCCCCCGTAGCCGCCCGGAAAGCGGGCCAGATACGCGATGCGGGCGACTTCGAACCAGTTCAGGTAGACCGAGTTGTTCGCGATGCCCTGGGCATCCGTCTCGCTGAAGCGGACGGCGACGTCGGTGGCGAAGCGATAGCCCTCCACGAGCGGGGAACTTTCGCAGCCGCCCTCGTGTCGAAGCAAACGACACGAAGGAGGAAGGATGCGCAAGCTCATCGTCATTGCTCTGCTCGCCCTCGCGGCCGCTCTCGCCGCCGGGTGCAGCAGCGGCTCGGGAAGCGGGCAGGCGGGGTCGACCGGCGCCGCGGACGAACAGGCGAGTGGAGGCGGCGGAGCCCAACTCCGCGTCGTCGGCGGCGTGGCGACAACGCCCAAAGGCGGGGTTGCCACGGCGGTCGACTCGTCCATTCCCCAAATCGGCCCCCGCATCGTCCAGACGGCCTCGCTTCGCCTTTCGATCCGCCGCGGACGCTTCGACGAGACCGTCGACGACGCGCGCACGATTGCCGCGGGGCTCGGCGGCTTCGTCGTCAGCTCCTCGGCTTCCCAGGGAACCACTCGCCGGCTCGTCCGTGGCACGCTCGTCATCCGCGTTCCCGCCTCGAGCTATGCCGAGGCGATGAAGTCCCTCGCAGCGCTCGGTCGGGTCGAAGGGCGCCAGGAGAGCGGCCAAGACGTCTCGCAGGAGTACGTCGACCTCAAGGCGCGTGTGCGCCAGCTGCAGGCGGTCGAGGCGCAGCTGCTCGAGCTTCTCGAGCGGGCGAACACCGTCGGCGCGGCGCTCGCGGTGCAACAGCAGCTCAGCCAGATCCAGCTCGATCTCGAGCAGGCCAAGGGCCGCCTGAACTACCTGGACGACCAGGTTGCCTTCGCGACCATCTCCCTCGATCTCCACGAGGGTCTCGTCGCCGCCAAGAAGGGGGGCGGAGGGGGCTTCGGGATCGTCGATGCGTGGTCGAAGGCAGCCGACGGCTTCCTCGCGGTCATCGGCTGGACGTTCGTCGTGCTCGCGACCGCGGCGCCGCTGCTCATCCTGCTCGGGCTCGCGCTCCTCGTGGGCCGGACGGTACGCAGGCGGCTCGCACAGGCGTAGGGCTGCGGCACGAGCGGGTAAGGTGCCTCCGAAAAGCGAGGAGGACCACACATGGCGCAAAGGCGAAAGAAGCCGGAAGAAGGCGGTTTCGTGGGGCGGCTGGCAGAGCGCGGCGAGGAGGCGGTCACTCGCATCGTCGACGAGCTCAGCCAGAACGCACGGGTTTCGGACGCGCTCGGCAAGGCCATGTCGGCGAAGGACAAAGTGGATGCAGGCGCCCGCCGGACGCTTTCCCAGATCGGCGTTGCGGCTGCCGATGAGCTCAAGGACCTGCGCAAACAGATCGAGCGCCTCGAGCGCCGGCTCGCGCGGCTGGAGGGCGGCGAATCGACCGGATTGCGCCCGTCCGCGGGGACCAGCGCCAAGCGTTCCGAGACGAAGAAGAAGCCGACGACGAGCAAGCGGACGAGCACGGCAAAGAAGAGCACCAAGAAGGCGCCGTCTCCGCCCACCGGACGCTCGCTCGGCGGTGGCACCGGCCGCGGCTCGACCCCGGGCGGCGGCGCGGCCCCCTAGGCCGGCGCCGGCACCCGCAGGCGAAGGGCGCCCGGAACGACTTCGAACCGCGCCGGGGTCGTGCCCGGCTGTTCGCCGTCGAGCTCGATCGGAAGCGGCACGGGGGCATCCACGGTCACCGTCTTCCCCCGGAGCGGCTCGGCCTTCGGATGCGGCAGGTGCGTGCCCCGGTAGACCTTCGGCAGCGTCAGCGCGAGGTCGCGCTTCGTGATGTCTCCGATGAGCAGGACGTCGAAGAGTCCGTCGTCGGGCCGGGCATCGGGGCACATGCGCATCCCGCCCCCGAGGTACTCGCAGTTGGCGACGATCACGTCGAGCATCCGGCCCTCTCGCCGCTCGTCGTCGACCTGAACGGTGACGTCGGTGTTGCGCCAGCCCGCGAAGACAGCGAGCGTGGCCCAGAGGAAGGACGCCTTGCCGCCGAGCGCCTTGGTGGTCGCGTTGGCGCGCTGGGCGACCGCTCCGCTCATTCCTGCGCTCGCCACGTTGGCGAAGTAGCCGGTGCCCTCGGAGCCGTCCCAGGCGCGATAGGTGACGCGACCGAGATCGATTTGGCGCGTCGTTCCCTTGGCCAGCACCGCAAGGGCACCGTCGAGCTTCGTCGGGATGCGAAAGGTGCGCACGAAGTCGGTTCCCGTTCCGCGGGGGATGATCCCGAGCTCTGCTTGCGAGCCGACGAGCCCGTTGGCGGCCTCGTTGACGGTCCCGTCGCCGCCCACGACGATGACGAGGCCGGCGCCGTTCTCCGCCGCTCGGCGAGCCTGCTCAGCCACGCCGCCCGGCCGTGCGCTCATGAGCGTTTCGCCGTTGAGGCCCGCCGCTGCCGCGCGGTGTGCGATCTCGGGCCAGCGCCTCCCGGTCGAGCCGTTGGCCGAGGCCGGGTTCACGACGAAGACGACGTCGCCCAATTAGTACTCGGCGGTGATGGTGGTGAGCGCCAGCTCCGTCATCTGGTCGACGGCGGCCTTCATCTCCTCGTCCGTGATGCGGACGAACTCGCCCTCGACGATCACGTCGCTGACGGTCAGGAGGCAGCCGGCCTTCACCTTCCGCAGCGCGCCGAGCGTGAAGAGCACGGATGCCTCCATCTCGACGGCGAGGATGCCGCGGTCGGACCACCGCTGGGCCCGGCCGGGATCAGGGTCGTAGAAGATGTCGCTCGAGACGATCGGCCCTACGCGCACGGGCTTGCCGAGCTCCTTCGCGGCGTGAACGGCCGCGTGCACGAGATCCCAGTCGGCCGTGGGGGCGTGCGGCTCTCCGTTGACGTAGTGGAGCGCCGTCGAGTCGGCCGGAACCGCGGAGAGGGCGACGATGAGGTCGCCTAGCTGCAGGTCGGCCTGCAAGCCTCCGCAGGTGCCGATGCGGAGGAGCCGCTTGACGCCGAGCTGCGCCAGCTCCTCGATGACGATCGCCGCCGAGGGGCAGCCCATGCCCGTCGCCTGCACCGAGACGGGCCTCCCCTTGTACGTGCCCGTGTACCCGAGCATCCCGCGCTCCCAGTTCTTCTGCTCGGGGCTCTCGAGGAAGGTCTCGGCGACGTACTTCGCGCGCAGGGGGTCGCCCGGGACCAGGCAGGCCTCCGCGTAGTCACCTTCATCTGCACGTACATGGATCGGCACGGCCGTTATCGTCCCCGCCAATGGCGCGCCTGGTCAAGCGCCCCGAGCGCGACGAGATCCTCGCCTTCTGCGCCGAGGATCCTATCGAGCGGGTTTTTCTGGCCGATGTGGCCCGGCGGGGACTGGGTCGCTTCGTGGCTCTGCGGGACGGTCACCGGCTGACCGCGGTCTGCCATCTCGGCGCGAATCTCGTCCCCTCCGGCGAAGGCACGAGGGCGTTTGCGGCGGTCGCAACTCGCACTCGTCCGCGCATGCTCATCGGCGACGAGGACGCCGTCACCGAGCTCTGGAGCGCCGCACGGGAAGATCTTCCCCCGGTGCTCGAGGACCGACCGGGGCAACCCGTCTACGTCCTCGAAGAGGCGCCGCCGCGCGGGAAGAGCGGCCTGCGGCCCGCGAAGCTGTCCGATCTCGACCTGCTCGTGCGCACGTCGGCAGCGGCGTTCCTCGAGGAGGCGGGCATCGACGCATACGCGCGCGACCCGGCGCTGTTCGAGTGGCGCACGCGCACGCAGATCGAAGAGGGGCGGAGCTGGCTCTGGGAGAAGGACGGGCTGATCCACTTCAAGGCCGAGGCCTCCGCGTGGACCGAGAGCGCCGTCCAGCTCCAGCAGGTCTGGGTCGACCCGAGTCTCCGCAACAAGGGCTACGCGAAGCAGGGCCTGGCGGACCTTTGCCGCTTTCTGCTCGAGACGACTCCGGCCGTCTGCCTCTTCGTGCGACCCGAGAACGAGCCCGCGATCCGCCTCTACGACTCGCTCGGCATGCGTCGGGTGGGCACGTACCGCTCGCTCATCTTCGCGTAGAGCTCCAACGAGCCGCTACAGCGGCAAGAAACGTGCCGAGCAGGTGTCCTTTCAGACGATGCCGGAGTCGAGAAGGTTCCCTGATCGAGTGATCGAGCGGCGTCCAAGAGAAGCCGATGACGCTCTCGAATTGTGGCGAATCAGCGTTATTGCGGCAACGCTGTTCCTCCTCGCGTGCACGAGCGCGTGCAGCGGTTCGAGCAGCGCCCTGGGGCACAGCTGCGGCGCCTCCGACCGGCGCTTCATCCAGGCCGCGGCGATCGACGTGACGGCCCTCGGCTCGCTGACGGCCGACTATCAGAGTGGCAACGCCGCTCCCGAAGAGGTCGCGCAGGAGGCCTTCGAGGCCGCGGAGCGCGTCACGCACGTCAAGCCGAACGATCCCTCCCTGCGGACGGCGCAGCGCTACCTCGACGCGATGTTCCACGAGTACGGCGAGGCCGTAACGCTGCAGGGCGAGGGGAAGGACGCGGCTGAGCGCATGTACCGCGCCTACGGGCTCGCCAACTTCGCCCACGACGTGCTCGCGCAGGCCCAGCCGGAGCTTCTCGAGAGAGGCTGCGACGTCGGCCCGCTGCTCTAGCCACTCAGATGCCGACCCAGTCGAACTTGAAGACGACGATGAAGAGCACCGCCACCAGCACCGCGATCACGAAACCGATCAGCGTTCCGTAGGGATGTTGCTTCCAGGGACCTTCCCACGCCTCTGCTTCCCCGCGCCGCAGGGTCTTACGGGGCCGGTCGCTCCAGAGCTTTCGCGCGTGAGACCGAGCCTCGGTCTGTGGGATCCCGGCCTCGACGAGCAGACGCTCGAGCCCGCGCCGGTTTCCGACCACGGCCTTCTGCGGGGCACCGTTGCTCCCGCTGACGGTCACCCACCTGTTCCAGCCGTATTGCACGGTCACCTGACCGGCGGAGGTGTCCACTAGAAATGTGTCCGCGTCCCCTGCCATCCCCCTGCGGCTCGCAGCGTAGCCGCGAGAGAGCGGCCCTACAATTTCTCCATGCAGAGCGCTGCGCTGCGCGCGCGGATCGAAGAGCACATCCGGCGGCACGACCTCATCCCGGTGAACGGGGAGGTCGTGTGCCTCGTCTCCGGTGGCCCGGACTCGACATGCCTCTGGCATGCGCTTGGGGGCCTCGGCTACCGCGTAAGCGCGCTCCACGTCAACCATAAGCTCCGTGGCGCGGAGTCCGAGGAGGACGCCCGCTTCTGCCGCGAGCGTCTGGGCGCAGACGTCGTCGAGGCGCCGCCGAAGGAGGGGGGAAGCGAGGCCGAGCTCCGCGACCTTCGCTATTCCGTCGCCGCCGGCCGGCTGCGGGCGACCGGCCACACCGCCTCCGACCAGGTGGAGACGATCCTCTACCGGCTCGCTGCGAGTGGAACGACGACGGGGATCCGTGTTCGGCGCGAGGACGGCGTCATTCGCCCGCTCTTGACCGTCTGGCGCGAGGAGACCGAGGCCTACTGCCGGGCAGCGGACTTGCCGTTTCGGATCGATCGCTCGAACGACGACACCGTGCGCGGGCTCATCCGGCGCGAGGTCGTCCCCGCCCTTCGCCGGATCCACCCGGCGGCAGAAGAGAACATCCTCCGCTCGCTCGATCGGGCCGGCGGCCTCCCTAGGCCGATGGAGAAGGCGCTGTTAGAGTTGCTCGACTCGCGTGAGGGCTCGAAGCGCGTCGACCTGGGTGACGGCCGCGTGGCGGTGAGGGAATACGAGAGCGTGTGGCTCGAGCGTTCCCCCGTACCGCTCGAGGGCGAGGTCCGCTGGGGCCGTTGGCGCCTGCGGGGGCGCCGGCCCGGCCTTCAGGTGAGGGGTTGGCGCGCCGGAGACCGCCTTGCCGGCCGCGAGAAGAAGCTGCAGGACATCTTCGTCGATGCGAAGGTCCCACGCTCCGAGCGCGAGGCCTGGCCGCTCGTCGTCCGCGGCGACGACGTCGTCTTCGTCCCGGGCATCGCGGCGGCGCCGGGCTGGGAGGACGCAGTGGAGGACAAGCGCCAGTGAACCAGGTGAACGAGCTCGCGGCGGCCGTCGAGGAGGTCCTCGTCGACGAGCAGACGCTCCAGGGTCGCATCGCCGAGCTCGGCGCCGAGATCACCGCCGACTACCGCGGCCGCGACCTCCTCCTCATCGGCGTCCTCAAGGGCGCGATCTTCTTCATGGCCGACCTCATGCGGCAGATCGACGCGCCGTGCGAGGTCGACTTCATGGCCATCTCGAGCTACGGCGCGGGCGTCGACTCCTCCGGGGTGGTGCGGATCCTCAAGGACCTCGACCTCTCGATCGAAGGCCGCAACGTGCTCGTGGTCGAGGACATCGTCGATTCGGGCCTCACCCTCTCGTACCTGCTCCGCAACCTCGAGGCACGCGAGCCGGCATCGCTCGAGGTCTGCGCCCTCCTGACGAAGCCTGAGCGCCGTGAGAACGACGTCGTTTGCCGCTACGTAGGCTTCGAGATTCCCAACCGCTTCGTGATCGGCTACGGGCTCGACTTCGCCGAGCGCTATCGCAACCTCCCCTATGTGGGCGTGTTGCGGGACGAGCTTGCCGCTCAAGCTGAGGAGAGCATTTAGCCGACAATCCATCCATGTCGGTTTTTCGAATAGGGGTTGCTACGCTTTCGTTGAACAGAGGCAGACCTTGAGCCGCTTTTTCCGTAGCGCACTTTTCCCACTGATCGTCATCGTCCTGCTGGTCTACTTGGCCTCGCAGACGCTGCTGCCCGGCCGCACGGACCAGGCGAAGAAGGTCACCTACAGCCAGTTGCTCGACAGGGTCCAGGCCGATCCGGGCTCGTTCCAGAGCGTGCTCTTCACTCCGAAGAGCCACACGATCGAAGCCAAGATGGCCGACGGCTCGAAGATCAAGGTCAACTACGCGACCGACCAGGCGCAGTTCCAGTTCCAGGAGGACCTCGAGTCCCACAACATCGAGTTCGACTCCAAGGGCACGGGGGACTCGGCCTGGTGGTCGATCCTCACCTACCTGCTCCCGTTCGTTCTCTTCTTCGGCTTCTGGATCTTCCTAATGAACCAGGTGCAGGGCGGCGGGTCGAAGGTCATGAGCTTCGGCAAGAGCCGCGCCAAGCGCATGGCGCCCGACTCGCCGAAGATCACGTTCAAGGACGTCGCCGGCGTCGACGAGGCGGTCGAGGAGCTTCAGGAGATCAAGGAGTTCCTCGAGAATCCCAAGAAGTTCCAGGCCCTCGGCGCGCGCATCCCCAAGGGCGTCCTCCTCTACGGGCCCCCGGGCACCGGGAAAACGCTGCTCGCGCGCTCAGTCGCCGGCGAGGCCGGCGTGCCGTTCTTCTCGATCTCGGGCTCCGACTTCGTCGAGATGTTCGTCGGCGTCGGCGCCTCGCGTGTGCGCGATCTCTTCGAGCAGGCCAAACAGGCGAGCCCCTGCATCATCTTCATGGACGAGATCGACGCCGTCGGCCGTCACCGCGGGGCCGGCCTCGGAGGCGGCCACGACGAGCGCGAGCAGACGCTGAACCAGCTCCTCGTCGAGATGGACGGCTTCGAGATGAAGGACAACATCATCCTCGTCGCCGCCACGAATCGCCCCGACATCCTCGATCCCGCGCTCCTCAGGCCCGGCCGCTTCGATCGCCAGATCGTCGTCGACCGGCCCGACCGCAACGGACGCAAGAAGATCCTCGAGGTGCACACGAAGGGCAAGCCGCTCGACCAGGCGATCGAGCTCGACACGCTCGCCGCCGGCACGCCGGGCTTCACCGGTGCCGACCTCGCCAACCTGGTCAACGAGGCCGCCCTCCTCGCCGCGCGTCGCGGCAAGAAGACGATCGGCGAAGTGGAGCTCGAGGAAGGGATCATGCGCGTGATCGCAGGCCCGGAGAAGAAGACGCGCCTCCTCTCCGAGCACGAGCGCAAGGTGACGGCGTACCACGAGATGGGCCACGCCCTCGTCGGCCACTACCTGCCCAACTGCGACCCCGTCCACAAGATCTCGATCATCAGCCGCGGCGCGGCGCTCGGCTACACGATCGCCCTTCCCGCCGAGGACAAGTTCCTGACTACGAAGTCGGCTCTCATGGACCAGATGGCGATGACGCTCGGCGGACGCGCTGCCGAGGAGCTCGTCTTCAACGAGGTGACGACCGGGGCAGCCAACGACCTGGAAAAGGTCACGCAGACGGCCAAGCACATGATCATGCGCTACGGCATGAGCGAGAAGCTCGGCCCGCGCGTGCTTGGCCGCAACCACGACATGCCCTTCCTCGGCCGCGACATGGGCGCCGAGCCCGACTACTCCGAAGAGATCGCCCGCGAGATCGACGACGAGATCCGCCGCGTGATCGAGGAAGGCCATGGGACGGCCCGCAAGGTCCTCCAGCTGCACATGGACGAGCTGCACCAGATCTCCGGCCTCCTGATCGAGCGCGAGACGATCGACAAGGATCAGTTCGAGCGCCTGCTCGCCGGCGAGGCTCCCGAGAGCGTCTTCCCGGAAGAGAAGGCTGCGGAGGAAGCGGAGCCCGAGCGCAAGCCGCGCACCGAGCCGAAGCCGCGGCCCTTCCCGCTGCCGGGCGCGACCATGCAGCCTCCGCCGGAACCTGAAGGCGCGAACTAGCTCCATCAGGAACTAAGCTCGCGGCGTGAGGCTGCCGCTCGCAGAGGCGTTTCCGCGTCCCGCCGTGATGGGCGTCGTGAATGTCACGCCCGACTCCTTCTCGGACGGCGGCCGATTCCTCTGGCGCGACGCGGCGGTCACGTGCGCGTACGGCTTCCTCGAGGAGGGCGCCGCGATCGTGGACATCGGCGGGGAGTCGACCCGGCCGGGCTCCGAGGGCGTCTCGCTCGACGAGGAACTGCGGCGCGTCGAGCCGGTCCTCGAGGCGCTCGGCGGGATGCCGGTCTCGATCGACACCTCGAAAGCCGAAGTCGCGCGCCGCGCGCTGTCGAAGGGGGCCGTGATGGTCAACGACGTCACCGCGCTGCGCGGCGATCCGGACATGGCCGGCGTCGTCGCCGAGGCCGATGCGTACCTCTGCCTGATGCACATGCTCGGCCAGCCGCGCACGATGCAGGAGAGCCCACGCTACGACGACGTCGTCTCGGAGGTCATCTCGTTCCTCGAGGAGCGGCTCGCGGTTGCCACGGATGCCGGTATCCCGGAGGAGCACATCTGCGTCGACCCCGGGATCGGCTTCGGAAAGACGGTCGAGCACAACCTCCAGCTGCTCGCGAGGTTGGACGAGATCGTCGCACTCGGGCGCCCCGTCCTCATCGGCGCATCCCGGAAGCGCTTTCTCGGACGCGTGCTGGGCGATCCTGACGCCCTCACGGGCCCTGTCGCTGCCGGCGTCGCAGTGGCCGTGATCGCGTACGAGCGGGGAGGATCGATCATCCGGGCGCATGACGTGCGCGAGCACGTCGAGGCCCTGGCGGCCGCCAGGGCGGTCGTGGAGAGCGCGGCGTGAGCGAGGTCTTCATCGAGGTGCAGGGGCTCGAGCTCATGGGCTTCCACGGCGCGACACCGCAGGAGCGCAAGAAGGGCCAGCGGTTCCTCTTCGACGTCTGGCTCGTGGCGCACGACGCCGGCATCCGCACGGACCAGCTCGCGGACACGGTCGATTACACGAAGGTGGTCGCCTGCGTCCGCGAGATCTCGGACGGGCACCGCTTCAACCTCATCGAGGCGCTCGCGGCGGCGGTCGCAGACGAGATCGTCGAGCGCTTCGACGTCTCGCGCGTACGTGTCCGCGTTCGCAAGCCGGAGGTGGTGCTGGACGCCCCCGCCGAGCACACCTCCGCCACCGTCGAGCGCGCCAGGCGCTAGCCGTCGGCCGCATCGGCATCAACGACGCCTTTTGCAAATCACCCTTCTGCCTATTGTTTTCGGGCGGTGAGGCTGTCAATGTGTGCCGGGGTCCACACCTTGCACTCGGGCGACAGACAGAGCTTGGTGGTGAAACGCGCCCTGCTCGTGGCGGGCACAGCGGCATTGCTCGTCGCCGCGCCCATCGCCGGAGCAAGCGGAGCCGGGGTAGCGAGGGCGATCGAGCGTGGCCCTCATGCTGCTTCCTCGTCCCGGTTCGTACCCGGGGAGGTCATCGTCGGCCTTCGTCCGCAGGCCTCGCGAGCTGCGCTAGCGCGGGTGCACGCGCGCGTTCCGGCCCGGGTGGCGAAGCGTTTCCCGGCCTTCCACATGGAGCTGGTCAAGCTCTCGCGCGGGATCTCGGTGCGCGACGCGATTCGGGCGTATCGAGCCGATCCTGCGGTCGCCTTCGCAGAGCCGAACTATTTACGCTACCCGGATGTGATCCCCGGCGATGCGCTCTTCGACGACCTCTGGGGACTGAACAACACGGGCCAGTCGCACCCGGTCGCCGACGCCGATGGCGACGACACGGCGAATCCGCACAGTGGAAGCTCGGACGCCGACATCGATGCACCCGAGGCCTGGGACGTCGAGCAAGGCAACGGCACGGTCATCGCCGTCCTGGACACGGGAGTCGACGTCACCCACCCCGATCTCGATGGTCAGCTCTGGGTCAACCCGGGTGAAGACTGCCCGGGCTGCCAGACGGATGGCGTCGACAACGACGGCAACCTCAAGGTCGACGACGTCAACGGGTGGGACTTCGCGAACAACGACAACACCCTGCTTGACACCCCACCGCACTTCGAAGGCTTCGAGCACGGCACGCACGTCGCCGGCACGATCGCTGCCGAGCTCAACGATTCAGGCACGGGCGACGGGGTCGTCGGCGTGTGCCCGGCCTGCAAGATCATGGTGCTGAAGGTCGCCGCCGACAGCGACGGGAGCATCTCGATCGCGAGTGAGGTCGCCGCTCTCGCCTACGCGAAGGCGAAGGGTGCGAGGATCGCGAATATGAGCCTCGGCGGCCCCGACTGGTCGAATGCCGAGCGCGAGGCCATCAGGACGTCAGGCCTGCTCGTGGCCGTTTCGGCCGGCAACGAGAGCCTGGACAGCGACATGGCCCTGGCCTCGGATCTGGACACCGACGGGACTTTCGACATCTTTTCCCCTTCGTACCCGGCCGCCTACACGCTGCCCAACATCCTCTCAGTTGCGGCAAGCAACGATGAGGACCGCTACGCATACTCCAGCGAGTGCTTCGAGCTTCTCGCGTCCAGGCCGCTGTGCGCCTTCACGAACTGGGGTCACGACTCGGTTGACGTCGCTGCGCCGGGAGCCGACATCACGAGCACGTTCCCGGGGAGCAACTGGCACACGTGGGACGGAACCTCGATGGCTGCTCCTCATGTGGCCGGCGTCGCCGGGCTGGTCTTGGCACACAACCCTACGTATTCAGTCGCGCAGGTCAAGAACGCCGTCATGAACTCGGTCGACAAGCCGACGAGTCTCGGGACGATGTACATGGCTCCCGCACCCGGCCTCACGGGCAGCAATGGGACCACGCGGCTCGGCATCTTCACTCGTACGTCGGGACGGATCAACGCCGCGGCTGCTCTCACCGCCAGCACCGCGAGCGCGGCGCCTCTGACCGACGGCAATATCAACGGCGCAAAAGCGATGACGCTGGCGAAGGTCGGTGGCTCCATCTCGTGGCCCGCGGACATCAACGACGTCAAGAAGCGGAAGCTCTACAAGGGACACACCTATCGCATCACGCTCGTCGTCCCGGCTGGGAAGGACTATGACCTGTTGGTCTGGAAGCCCGGCACGAAGGAGATCTGGCAGTCGATTTGGCAGTCGCTCGCCAGGCTGAGGGCGTACAGCGCGCACGGCGGCTCGGTCGACGAGGTCGTGAGGTTCAAAGCGCTGTCCACAGGCACGTACTACATCCACGTAAGCGCCTGGCTCTTCAAGAGCGGCAAGTACACGCTCTCGATCAAGCGGCTGTCGTAACCAGCCTGCAGCCGGCGGCGCCATCATGAAGCTCGTCTTCATCGGCCTCGGGTCGAATCTCGGCGAGCGCGCGGAGAATCTCCAAATGGCATTCGAGCGGCTTGAAGCGCTCGGGCGGGTCAGGGCCTCCGCCGTGCGCGAGACCGATCCAGTCGGAATCATCGACCAGCCGAAGTTCCTCAACGCCGTCGCTGCGCTCGAGACCGAGCTCGCGCCCCGCGAACTGCTCGAGAGGCTGCTCGAGATCGAGCGCGACCTCGGTCGTGACCGTTCCCGGGAGGCGAGGTGGGGGCCGCGGACGATCGACCTCGACCTGCTCCTGTACGGAGCCGAAACGATCGACGAGCCGGGCCTCACGGTGCCGCACGCGCGCCTCGCCGAGCGCGCTTTCGTCCTCGAGCCCCTCCACGAGCTCGACCCTGAGCTCGTCCTCCCCGACGGGCGCCGCATCAAGGATTTATTGAGGTCACAGCGCTCGGCGGAGTGACGTTGCCGCGCTTCTGACGCGCGAAAAGCGCGTCAGGCCAGGACGCAGGGAGCCCGCGTATTGAAACGAAATACGCGGGCGACCGAGGACGCCGCATGGCGTGCTTTGCAGCCGTGCAGAAGCCCGGCGGACGTTGCTCTGCCGGGCGCGGGCTAGAATGACTGCATGTCGAACCTCGACGAGCTCGACGAATACGAGGCGGAGCTCGAGCTTCGGTTGAAGAAGGAGTACGCGGCGGTCTTCGGGCTCTTCCGCTACTGCATCGTCACCCAGGACTCGACCTACCTCTGCAACAAGCACGAGCTGCGCGTCTTGCCGCAGACCAGCTATCCGTTCTTCCACCTGAGCATGGAAGACGTCTGGGTCTGGGACAAGAACCGGCCCACGCGCATGATCCCGCGCGCCGAGGTCTACACGTCGAGCGACGTCACGATCGAGGAGCTGCGCGCCGAGGGCGAAGGCCCCGCGCTCACCCCGGAGGCGCTCGCGGAGAAGCTCGGCGAGACCCTCACGGGCGAAGACGACCTCTTGTAGGGGCGGGGCATGCCCCGCCCGCGTCCTGGGGGGACCTAGATGTTGCTGGCCGTCGACGTCGGCAACACCCAGACCGTGCTCGGTCTCTTCGAGGGCGAGCAGCTCGTCGAGCATTGGCGCGTCGCCACCGAGTCCGAGCGGACGGGAGACGAGCTCGCGGCTCTCCTCGCCGACCTGCTCGAGCTTCGGGGGCGTTCCTTCGACGACGTCTCCGGCGTCTGCCTCTCCTCGACCGTCCCCCTCCTCGTGCGCGCCTACCAGGAGCTCGCAGAGCGTCATGTCCGGGCACCGATTCTCGTGCTCGGCCCGGGGACCCGAACCGGGATCCCGATCCAGCACGACGACCCGCACCAGGTGGGCCCCGACCGCATCGCCAACTCGGTCGCCGCGCTCGAGCGCTACGGCGCCCCCTGCATCGTCGTCGACTTCGGCACGTCCACGAACTTCGACGCGGTCTCGGCCGACGGAGCCTACGTCGGTGGAGTTCTCGCGCCCGGTATCGAGGTCTCGATGGACGCGCTCTTTGCCCGCGCCGCCCGGCTCACGAAGGTGGATTTCGTCGAGCCCCCGACGGTGATCGGCAAGACGACCGCCACCGCCCTCCAGTCAGGGCTCGTCTACGGCTTCGCGGGCCAGGTGGATGGGATCGTCGAGCACATGCGGGCCGAGCTCGGCGACACGGCCCGGGCGATCGCGACGGGAGGGCTGGCAGAGCTGATCGCCCCGCATTCCAAGACGATCGAGAAGGTCGACCCGCTACTGACTCTCGACGGGCTCCGGCTCGTCTGGGACCGCAACCGCTGAGCGTTCGCGCGGCCTGACGACGACCTGGTCGAGGCTCGCCTTCGAGAGCGGGTTCGCCCAGAAGCCGTCGATCCACGGCCGCCGCACGACCGCGCTGCGGCCGTACGCCATCGGGAGGATGGCCGCGTGCTCGTGGACCCAGAGGTGGTCGATCTCGTGGTACAGGCGCATGCGGTCGGGCTGGCTGCCCAGCGAGCGCGCCTGGATCAGGAGCTCCTCGATCTCGTCGTCGCGATAGAACGGGAACGGCTCGCGCATCAGTCCGCGGAAGAATCCGTCCGGATCGGGGTAGTCGGCGCCGAAGCTCGATACCCAGAGGTGGTGGTTCGAAAGGTCCGCTGACCAGAGGTGGCCCGCCGAGACATCGAACGAGAGGCGCGCCCCAAGCTCCGCCCACTGCTCGCCGAGGAGCTGTTCGCACACCTCGCTCCCCGGGGGCACGATCAGGTTCAGCTCCGGCAGCCCTCGGCCGTCCGGGTAACCCGCGTCAGCGAGGAGCTTGCGGGCCAGCTCGAGGTCGTAATCGGGCCCGACGCGATGGGAGTGACCGGGCATCGCCGGCGGAATCGCTCCACCGCGCGTCGCCGCCGTCTCGCTGTCCTCCGGTCCCAGGAGCCGTTCTCTGTCTATTGCGTGCGAGAACGCCTTCCGGACGAGGACGTTGTTGAACGGGGGCGCGTCGGCGCGGAAGCCCACGTAGCGGGTGTGCAGCGCGGGAATGAACTCCGCCTCTGTCTCCGGTGCTTCCGCAACGGTGGTGTTCCAGACTGAGAGCACGTCGAAGTCGCCGGCGAGCCAGCGGTCGACCATCTCCTGGCCCGTCGGAACGAAGGCGAACTCGATCTCCCGTACGTTGCCGCGCGGCCCCGACCAGTGCGGATTCGCGGTCAGAACGGCCTGCTCGTCGTAGCGCTCGAGCACGAACGGGCCGTTGCCGACCAGGTTCTCGGGCTTCTGCCAGTCGTCACCGAGTGTTTCGCACTTGTGCCGCGGCCAGGGGAACGACCATGGCGAGGCGAGGATGTACGGGAAGAAGTTCCGCGGCTCGCGCAGCGTGACCTCGAGCGTGCGGTCGTCGAGCGCCTCGGCCGTCTCCACGTCCTCCATCAGGAAGGCGGTGCGCGTCTCCAGCTCGCGCATGCGGCGCCAGGCGAAGGCGAAGTCCTCGGCTGTGAGCGGCTCACCGTCGCTCCAGCGCACGTCCTCCCGCAGGCGGAAGAGATAGCTCAGGCCGTCGCTCGAGACCCGCATGTTGTCGGCCATGGACGGAAGGACGTTCAGGTCGCCGTCGATCATGAGCAGGCCTCGGAAGAGGTGCTCTGTGATCTGCATGCCCTCGGTCGAGTAGACCTCGCCGGGCACGACGGTCTCGGGCTGCTTCATGGCCGTCGAGACGCGCTCCGTCGGCTCGTGGCGCGGCTCCTCGTCGACGCGGCAGCAGAAGGCCTCGTCGTACATCTCCTCGGCGTGCTCGAAGTCGAAGGCGAGGTGGTAGGTGAGAGCCATCTTGAAGAGGGTGTCGCGCGCGCGGCGCTCGTCCCCGGTGCGGGCGAGGAAGGCGCGGGCCTTGCGGTAGTGCTCCAAGGCCTCCTTGTCGGCGTAGATGGCTCGCGCGGCGTCTCCCGCCTTGAGGAGGTACTCCACGGCCTTGTCGGCATCCTCGGCTTCGCTGAAGTGCCGCGCCAGGAGCGCGTAGGCCTCTTCGGGCGATTCCTTGTAGATCTCCTCCAGCGCCTCGCCGACGCGCTTGTGCAGCTTGCGCCTCTTCGACTCGACGAGGCTCGCGTACGCGACCTCCTGGACGAGCCCGTGACGGAAGCGGTATTCCGGTTGGGGGCGCCGGCTCTTCTCGTAGATCAGGTCGAGGCGCTGGAGCTCGGTGAGGGCGGGCATCAGCTGCTCTCGAGGCATGAGCCGCTCGAGCAGCTGGATCCCGAACGTTCGGCCGATGACGGCCGCGAGGGAGAGAACCTCGCGCGCGGCCGGCTCGAGGCGGTCGAGCCGAGCCTGCAGCGCGCCCTGGACGAGTGCCGGGACCGCGAGCTCGTCCTCGTCGACGGCGAGTGTCCACTTGCCGTTGTCGCGCTGGAGCGCGCCGCGCTCGACGAGGTCACGGATGGCCTCTTCGAGGAAGAAGGGGTTCCCGCCCGACCGTTCTGCGAGGAGCTCGGCGACGGGGTCCGGGATCTCTCCCCCGGCGGCGCCGACGGCCAGAAGACGACTTGCGTCGGGAGGAAGCGGCCGCACCTCGATCTCCTTGTAGCGGTGCGGATAGAGCTGGCGTGCCCGCTCCCCCAGGCGCCAGGAGCCGTGCTCGCGCTCGGTGCGGTAGACGAAGAAGAGGCCGACCGCCGACTCCTCCGTGACGCCCAGGAGCGACTCGAGCAGCTCGAGCGTCGACTCGTCGGCCCAGTGGAGGTCCTCGAGGACGAGGACGAGAGGCTGCTCGGCGGCGATCTTGCTGACGAGCTCGTAGAAGACCTCGAAGGTCCGCGTCTGGATCGACTCGCGGTTGAGCTCGCGGATCCGCTGCGCGGCGTCCGGCTCGAGCGTCAGCCCAAGCAGGCTGCCGAAGAACGGGTACGCCTCCTCTGCGTCCTCGCCGAAATGGTGTGCGAGCTCGGCCTTGAGCTCCAGCCGCACACGTGCCTCGGGCGTCGAAGCCCCGACGCCCAGCCACTCGCGCAGGAGATCGCGGATCGGCCAGTAGGGGAAGGTCTGCGCATAGGACACCGCGCGGCCCTCGATGAAGCGGGCGCGGTCGCGGTAATGGCGACGCACCTCCCAGACGAGCCGGCTCTTCCCGATTCCCGGCTCACCGGTGACGGAGACGATCGCGCCACGGCCCTCGACGAGCGCATCCATCGTCCGCTCCAGCACGGTCAGCTCGAAATCGCGTCCGACGAGCGGGTGGCTCGGCTCGATCGGCTCGTAGTCGCGCACCCGGGTGACCCGGTAGGCGGTCAGCTGCTCCCCGACGCCCTTGAGATCTTGGGGGCCCAGCTCCTCCAGGTCGAAGCAGCTCTCGACCTGGCGCTGCGTCGTCGGCCCGATGACGACGCCGCCTTCGCCGGCGACCTGCTGCAGGCGGGCGGCGATGTTGACGGTCTCGCCGAGGGCGTTCCAGGGGTCGTAGCCGTCCTGCCCGTCGCTCTGGGCTCCGACGATGACCGGGCCGGTGTTGACGCCGATACGGACGGCCAGCTCGACCCCGTACGCGTCCTTGACCTCCTCGGCGTACTGCGCGACCGCGCGCTGGATCGCCAGGGCCGCTCGCACCGCGCGCTCCGAGTCGTCCTCGTAGGAAACGGGAGCGCCGAAGAAGGCGAGCAGCTCGTCGCCTTGGAGCTGGGCGACGGTCCCGTCCAGCCGGCGCACCTGCTCGCTCATGATCCGCATGACCTCGTCGATGAGGAGCTTGGAGCGCTCGGGGCCGAGCTTTTCCGCGATCGCGGTCGAGCCGACCACGTCCGCGACCAGCGCGGTCACGATCCGACGCTCCCCAGCGGTCACTGCCATAGAACAGTTATACCGGCGGAGGCCGGAGGCTCAGCCGCCCGCGTAGATTGAAACGGGAAGATCGAGGACGACGTTGTCCCGTGCCGGCAGCGCCGCTTGCAGCCGGTCGAGCACCTCGCGCGCACCCGGGGCCGCGGCGAGCAGGCGGTCCTCGACTTCGGCCACCGTGTCCAGGCGGACGAGCTCCTGCTTGAAGGGCTTGGGAAAGCGCCCGCGGCCCAGATACCAGCCGTAGAACTTCTTCAGGAAGCCCGCTGCCCGCTGCTCGCCCATCTCCTCGACAGTGTCGCGCATGAAGAGCAGAAGCTCGGCGACGATTTCCTCGCGCGTGGGCTCTCCGTCGAGCCGGCCCGCGATCTCTCCGAGCGTCCACGGGTTTCCCTGGGCTGCGCGGCCGACCATGACCGCGGCGCAGCCGGTCGTTTCGAGGATGCCCGTCGCGCGGGCGCGTGAGTCCACGTCGCCCGAGGCGATCACAGGCACGCCGACGAGATCGACCAGCTCCGCGGTGAGCTCGTGGTCGGCCGTGCCCGTGTACATCTGTTTCGCCGAGCGCGGATGGAGGGTGAGCGAGGCGGCCCCCGCCTCGACGAGCTTGGGGCCCACGTCGAGCGCGGCCCGCGAGCCGTTGTCAAGCCCGCGCCGCATCTTCACGGACACGGGGACCGCAACGGCGTTCGCGACAGTGTCGACGATCCGGCAGGCGCGGTCGGGATCCTCGAGCAGGGTTGCGCCGGCGCCCGTTTTCGTCACCTTGCGCACCGGGCACCCGAAGTTGATGTCCACGAGGTCGGCGCCCGCGTCCTCGACCATCCGCGCCGCTTCAGCCATCACCGTCGGTTCCGCCCCGAAAATCTGCACGGCGAGGGGATGCTCGTCCCGCCCGATACGCAGATAGCCGAGCGTGCGCTCGTTCCCGTGCGAGAGCCCGGCGCAGCTGACCATCTCCGAGCAGACGAGCCCGGCCCCGTAGCGGCGGCCCTGGCGGCGGAAAGCCTGCACGCTCACGCCTGCCATGGGAGCGAGCACGAGTCGGCCCGGAACCTCGACCGGACCGATGCTCCAGCGGGCTTCCAGGTCGACTGGCACGAGAAGGGAATGTTACCGGCGCAACGAACGTTTTCCGCTTGACGGCGACGCTACAATGTCGGCCGCGACGGTGCCTCTGGGCACCGCGTTGCATATCCGGGGTCTATTGGAGGAAGCTTTGAAAGAGATAATTCTCACGCCCGAGGGCCACGAGAAGCTCAAGGAGGAGATCGAGCACCTCTCGACCGTGAAGCGGCGCGAAGTGGCTGAGCGCATCAAGCAGGCGCGCGAGTTCGGCGACATCGCCGAAAACGCCGAGTACGACGATGCGAAGAACGAGCAGGCCATGCTCGAGCACCGCATTGCGACGCTCCAGGAGCGGCTCAAGAGCTCCCGGGTCATCCAGAAGAAGGAGATTCCCACCGGCGTCGTCGCCGTGGGAACGAAGGTGCGCCTCAGGGACATCGACGCCAAGGAGACGATCGAGTACCACATCGTCGGGTCGGCCGAGGCGAACCCCGCCGAGCACAAGCTCTCGAACGAGTCTCCCGTCGGGCGCGCGATCATGGGGCACAGGAAGGGCGAGACCGTCGAGGTCGCTGCTCCGCGCGGTTCTCTCAAGTTCAAGATCATCGAGATCAAGGCCGCGTAACCGCCCGTATCCTTCTTCTATGAGGTCGAGGCCGGGCCGCGTCCGCCGTCTTTGGAGGGCCGTGAAGCGGCGCCTGCCGGGCTTGGGACGCTCGGAGCCGCCTCCCGAGTGGCCGCCCGGGCCGTCCGAACAGGACGCCCTGGTCCCGGTGGGCCCGCCGCGTCGGCCGAAGCCTTCGAGCGCCGCCGTGGTCGAGCTTCCTACCGAGCCCGACCCACTCGTCTACCCGATCGAGACTGACGCGGTCGGCCGGGAGCTGCCGGAGGACGAGGAAGACTCGGACTACGGCGCCAGCGCGGCCCTCTAGACTCGCGCCCGACATGGGCCTCCCGACGCGTTATCCCGACCGCGACGAGATCGCCGTGGTGCGGGCCGAGGCCGAGAAGCTCGAGCCCGGCGACGAGGCGGGGGAGAAGCGCCGCCTTGCAGGCCGCGTCCTGGGCCGCCGGGGGCACGGAAAGCTCGTCTTCCTCGATCTCGCCGACCGTTCCGGTCAGATTCAGCTCCTCTGCTCCGCAGACCGTGTCGGCGAGGTCGATCTGGACCTTGGCGACATCGTCGGCGTGGCCGGCTCGGCGTCGAAGACGAAACGAGGTGAGCCGTCCCTGACCGTCGATGAGCTTCAGCGTCTCGCGAAGATCAAGCGGCCGCTTCCGGATACCTTCCATGGCCTCGTCGACGCCGAGACGCGCTACCGCAAGCGCTACCTCGACCTCCTTGTCAACGAGGAAACGCGCCGCGACTTCCTCGTCCGTACGCGGATGGTCACCGCGATCCGCCGCTATCTCGACCAGCGGGGCTTCGTCGAGGTCGAGACTCCGATCCTGCAACCGCGGTACGGCGGCGCCCTCGCCGAGCCGTTCGTGACGCACTCGAACGAGCTCGACGCCGACCTCTACCTGCGCATCGCGGACGAGCTCTACCTCAAGCGTCTGATCGTCGGCGGGCTGGACAAGGTTTACGAGATCGGCAAGGACTTTCGCAACGAGAGCGTCTCGTACAAGCACCAGCCCGAGTTCACGATGCTCGAGTGGTACGAGGCCTACGCGGACTACGAAGACACCATGGCGCGAATCGAGGACCTGGTCGTCACCGTTGCGCACGAGACGATCGGGACGACGAAGGTCTCCTTCCGTGGGCACGAGGCCGACCTCAAGCCGCCCTGGCGGCGAGTCAGGCTCGTCGAGGCGCTGGAGGAAGAGGGAATCTGGACGCGGGATGCCGACGACCTCAGGCGTCGGCTGGGCCAGCGGGAGATCGACACGAGCCGAGACGAGAGCTGGGGCCAGCTCGTCGATCATGCCCTCAGCCACCTCGTCGAGCCAAAGCTGATCGAGCCGACGATCGTCTACGACTATCCCGTCGAGCTCTCGCCGCTCGCCCGGCAGAAGGAGGGCGAGGAGGGCATCGTCGAGCGCTTCGAGTACTTCGTCGGCGGCACCGAGCTTGGAAACGCCTACTCCGAGCTGAACGACCCGGATGAGCAGGCCGCCAGGTTCGCCGAGCTCGGCGGCGAGGATCCCGACTACGTCGAGGCTCTCTCGTACGGGATGCCTCCCACGGGCGGCCTCGGGCTGGGGATCGACCGGCTCGCCATGGTGCTCACGGGCCGCGAGACGATTCGGGACGTGATCCTCTTTCCCGCCCTGCGCCCAACGGACTAGGGGGGATTGGCGGAACGTCTCTCGTCGCCGGGACGGGACCGTCGTTCCGAGGCAAGGACGCAGGGAGCCCCGTGTCATTCTGAACGCGGATGCGTTGGGGGCGACTCGTCATTCTGAACGCGGATGCGTTGGGGCGAGCGGCGCGCCTCCGGCGGCACAGACGATGTTTCGTCAAGCCCTCCTACCAGCGAACCTATTGCAAACTGCTCTTTTCTCCCTACTGTGAGTGCAGGGGAAGTAGGGGAGAGGGGAAAGCTATGCGGCGTTGCGGCAGCACGTTCTGCCTCGTGCTCGTTGGGCTACTCGCAGCGGCTATGGCCGCCGGCGGCGCCTACGCGGCTGCAGGAGGCCACCAGGGCAAAGGGCACGCATGGGCCAAGGGCCAGGCGAAGCACGCTGC
>DASXRO010000092.1:0-3944 GCA_036506555.1 Gaiellaceae bacterium | reverse complement strand
CACGTTGATGGAGCGCGGAATGTGAACTCCGTCGAACTCCCGCGGCGCACGTCCGTCGAGCAGCGTTGCACCTGCCTCCATTAGCTGTTTCACGCGCGCGGGCGCGAGAGGCTCGAGGGCGCTCGCTTCGCTGAGCAGAGGTCCACGGTTGAGCTCGACGATCCGCTTGAAATTGGGCGGCTGGGGAGCGAGGTGTCCGGTCAGCTCCCGGACGAAGGCGTCCTCGTCTCCGACGTTGAGCAGCCTGTTGAAGCGGCGCTCGAAGCCGATCGTCGTCCCCGGCTTCTCGCTCATTCCGGCGCCGCCGCAGAGGGAGCCCCCGATGTGGCCCGGCCACGCCTCCGCGAAATCGTCGAGCTCGAGCAGGCGAACCATCGACGCGTGGAGCTCCCGGGCACCTTCCTCGGGCTCGACCGCCAAGTCGGGCCGTGCGAGGTCGCCGACGAAGAGCGAATCCCCGGTGACGACGAGCCAGGGCTCCTCGCCGCGGCTGGCGTCGGCGATCAGGTAGGCGGTGTGCTCCGGTCTGTGACCCGGTGTCGCCAGCGCGGTGATCGTGATCTGGCCAACCGCGACCGTATCGCCGTCGTTCAGCGGGACGTGGTCGAAGGCGACATCCGCTTTCGCAGGGACATAGATGGTTGCCCCCGTTGCCTCCGCGAGGCGGCCTTTGCCGGACACGTGGTCAGCGTGGTTGTGGGTCTCCAGGATGTGCCGGAATTCGAACCCATGCTCGTCGGCAAGGGCGAGGTAGTCGTCGATCTCCCACTTCGGGTCGATCACGGCCGCTTCCCCGGCGTCCGCGACGACGTATGACGCGCAGCCGAGGTCCTCGTGCAGCACCTGACGGAAGAACATCGAGGCGATGATACGTGGTAGCTTGCCTATGCTCTGCCTAGGCAGTTTCTCCCAGCCGCGGAGGCGGCGCGACGCCTCGGGATCAGCCTCGACACGCTGCGGAGGTGGGACCGGGTCGGCCGCATCCACACCGAGCGCGACTCCGCCAACCGACGACTCGTGCCCCTGGCCGAGGTCGACCGCCTGAGAGGTAGCCGCGAGAGGCATGACCTCTCGGCTCGGAACCGGTTCCCGGGAGTCGTGCGGGAAGTCAAGGTCGAAGGGTTGCTGGCTCAGGTCGAGATCGAGACCACCGGGCCGGCCAGAGTGGTGGCGGTCATCACGCGCGAGGCGGCCGAGGAGCTGGGGCTCGTTGCCGGGCAGCCTGCGACTGCACTGGTCAAGGCCACCTCGGTGATGGTCGAGCGGTGAGGGGAGCACTCGCTGCCCTCGCCCTCTCAGCCCTCCTGAGCGGATGCAGCGGGTCGTCCGAGAATGGAGATCTGTCGATTTATGCGGCCTCCTCGCTGACCGAGGCCTTCCAGGCGATCGACCCAGACGCGACGTTTAGCTTCGCCGGCTCGGACGACCTCGCCACCCAGATCAAGGAGGGCGCCCCTGCGGACGTATACGCCGCCGCGAGCCCGAAGTATCCCGACGAGCTCTTCGAAGCAGGCCTCGTGGACAAGCCAGAGGTCTTCGCCACCAACCGCCTCGTCCTTATCGTCCCGAAGGCGAATCCGGCCAGCATCGGATCGGTGGCCGACCTTCGTCGAAAAGGCGTCAAGCTCGTTATCGGGGCCGAGGGAGTCCCCATCGGCGACTACACGCGCAAGGTGCTCGAGAACATGGTCGCGACGGACGTCCTCACGAACGTCGCCAGCGAGGAGGACGACGTCAAGGGTGTCGTCGGCAAGGTCTCGCTCGGCGAAGCCGACGCGGGCTTCGTCTACGCGACCGACGTCAAGCCGGTTGCCGGCAAGGTGCGAGCAATCGGACTGCCAGCGTCGGCGCAGGCCAGAATCGAATACGAGATCGCCGTCGTCAAGAGCGCGGAGCACCACGACGAGGCTCACGCGTTTGTCGAGCGTGTTCTCGGGGAAGCGGGTCGACGGGCACTCAGCCGGGCCGGTTTCGGTCTCCCGTGAGACGTCCCTTCGACGTCCTCCTCGCGGTTTCTGCGGGCCTGCTGCTCGCCTTCCTGTTGCTGCCCCTCCTCGCCCTCTTCCTGCGTGTATCGCCCGGGACCCTCTTCAGTCAGCTCGGGAGCGAGGTGGTCCGCGACGCACTCCTCGTCAGCCTGAAGACGAGTGCGATCGCCCACGTCTTCATCCTCGGGGTCGGGACACCCGGGGCGTACCTGCTCGCGACGCGGCGCTTTCCCGGCCGCAACCTGCTTGTCACCCTCACGGAGCTCCCGCTCGTCCTTCCACCCGCCGTTGCCGGGATCGCCCTCTTCGCCGCGTTCGGCCGGGCCGGGCTCCTCGGCGGAACGCTTGAAGCGGCCGGAATCGCGATCCCCTTCACCCAGGCCGCCGTCGTCCTCGCGGTCATCTTCGTCGCCAGCCCCTTCTACGTCCGCCTCGCGATCGCCGCCTTCGAGTCGGTCGATCAGTCGCTCCTCGAGGCTTCGCGCACGCTGGGCGCCGGCTCACGACGGACGTTCTGGCGCGTGTCCCTCCCACTCGCTGCAGGAGGGCTTTCGGCGGGCTCCGCGCTGGCCTTCGCGCGCGGGCTCGGAGAGTTCGGGGCGACGATCATGTTCGCCGGAAGCTTGCAAGGAAGGACGCAGACTCTGCCTCTCGCCATCTACGCCCAGCTCGACCTGGATTTCGACGTCGCCCTCGCGGTCGGGGCGCTCCTCGTGCTCGTCAGCGTGACCGTCCTGCTCGCCGTCAAGCTCCTGCCCTCGTGGACACGCTTCGCTTCGATCTCTCTCTCAGTCGCCGCTCCTTCACGATCCAGGTAGCCCTCGAGCTCGGTGACGAGCCGTTCGCTCTGGTCGGACCTTCGGGAGCGGGCAAGACCAGCGTCCTGCGCGTGCTGGCCGGCCTCGTCAAGCCGGACGCCGGGAGCATCGCACTCGGCGAAACCGTATGGCTCGACGCGGCGCAGGACATCGACCTCCCTCCCGAACGGCGCTCAGTCGGTCTCGTCTTCCAGGACTACGCGCTCTTCCCGCACATGACCGTCGCCGAGAACGTCGCGTATGCGGGCCGACACCGCGCAACGGAGCTGCTGGAGACGTTCGGAATCGCGCACCTCGCGGGTGAGCGGCCCGGCGGCATCTCGGGAGGGGAGCGCCAGCGGGTCGCCCTGGCCCGCGCGCTGGCCCGCGACCCCGGCGTCCTCCTCCTCGACGAGCCCCTCGCCGCGCTCGATGCCCATACGCGCGCGCGAGTGCGCGGAGAGCTCCGCGAGCTTCTCCAGAGTCTGGCGCTGCCGACCCTCCTCGTCACACATGACTTTCAGGACGCAGCCGCCCTCGCTCCGCGCGTGGGCGTGATCGTCGAAGGCCGGCTCGTCCAAACGGGAACGCCCGCGGAGCTGGTCGCCGACCCTGCGACGCCATTCGTGGCGGACTTCACGGGCGGAAACCTCGTCCCGGGCGAGGCGCGCCCGACCGGCGACGGGCTCACGGAGGTCTTACTGGAGGATGGGACGCGGATTCTCTCCACCGTCGCGGGCGAAGGACGCGTCGGCGTCGTTGTCTATCCCTGGGAGGTGACGGTAGCCCGCTCGACTCCCCTTGACTCGGCCCAGAACCACATCAGGGCGCCGATCGCTACGCTCGTCCCAGTGGCCAACCGCGTGCGGGTGCGTGTCGGGCCACTCACCGCGGAGATCACAGGCGCGTCGGCCGATCGGCTGGGGCTGCGAGCGGGCGAGGTCGTGGTCGCGAGCTTCAAGGCGAGCGGGACGCGGCTCGTCCCGCTCGCCTAGAGAGCCGTTCAGACCTCGGCGGTCTCCTTCTTCTCCTCCTTGAGACGGCGGACGAGGTCGGCCACGTCGGCCACCTCCTGCTCGAGATCCTTCTGGTACT
This sequence comes from Gaiellaceae bacterium, assembly GCA_036506555.1. Taxonomy (GTDB): domain Bacteria; phylum Actinomycetota; class Thermoleophilia; order Gaiellales; family Gaiellaceae; genus JAIBJP01. The sequence continues at coordinate 64 of DASXRO010000092.1, read as the reverse complement.
CCTCGAGATGGCGGAGCCATTCCTCACGATCGGGCACACGTCGGCGGCCGAAGCCCGGTCCGCA
>DASXRO010000091.1:0-2242 GCA_036506555.1 Gaiellaceae bacterium | reverse complement strand
ATGCCGGCGATCGAGCTCGACGGGAGACCCGTCGGCGACGGCAGCCCGGGCGAAGCGGCGCGAGAGCTCCAGACTAGACTCCGAGCGTGCGCGTCCTCTCCCTGATCCACCAGGACGACGCCCCCACGGGAACGTTCGCAGACGCCGTCCGGGAGCGTGGCAGCGACTTGCTCGAATGGAACCTCGCCCGCGGCGCGCCGCCCGAGCCGCCCGACGCTTTCGACGCCGTCCTCGTGTTCGGGGGCGGGATGCACGTCGACCAGGAAGACCAGCATCCCTGGCTTCGCGAAGAGGAAGATCTGATCAAGAGTCTCCTGGCAGCGGAGGTGCCGCTCCTCGGCGTCTGCCTCGGCGGCCAGCTGATCGCGAAGGCCACCGGGGCACATGTGGGGCCGGCGACCCAGGAAGAGGTCGGCTGGCACGGGGTCGAGCTGACCCCCGAGGCCGGAGGCGATCCCCTCTTCTCCGCCGCGCCGGCGCGCTTCGAGGCGTTCCAATGGCACAGCTACGCCTTCGACCTTCCTCCCGGCGGCGTTCCCCTCGCGCGGAACCCCGTCGGCCTCCAGGGCTTCCGAATCGGCGACTCCGCCTGGGGCATCCAGTTCCACGCCGAGGTGACTCGGGAGATCGTCGAAGGCTGGCTCGCGTCCGACCGCACCGGCCGGCAGATCGACCTCGCTCCTATGGAGCGGTGGGTCCGGGTTGGGCGGGCGCTCGCGGACCGGTTTCTCGACGGCGCGGCTGGGCGCCCTCGACGTGAACGTCCGGCAGCCACTCGAGCCAACTAGGCAGATACCAGTTCCAGCGGCCGAGCAGCGCCATCGTCGCAGGCACGACGACCGAGCGGATGATCGTCGCGTCGAGCAGCAGCGCAACTGCGACCCCGAAGCCCATCTGCTGAAACATGATCAGGTCGCCCATGGCGAAGCCCCAGAAGACCGCGATGATGATCAACGCGGCCCCCGTGATCAGGCGCGCAGTCGACGTGACCCCGAACGAAACGGCCAGGCGGTTGTCGTTCGTCTGAGAGAACTTTTCCCGGATCCGAGAGAGCAGGAACACCTGGTAGTCCATCGAGAGGCCGAAGAGAACGGAGAAGAGGAACAGGGGCACCCACGCCTCGATGTGGTCGACCTGCTCGAAGCCGAGGAGCTCGTTGCCCTTGCCCTTCTGGAAGACGAGCACGAGCAGGCCGTAGGTTGCCCCGACGGAGAGCAGGTTCATCACGATGGCGGTCGCGGGCACGATGATCGAGCGGAAGGCGATCGTGAGCAGGATGAAGCTGAGGCCGAGGACGAACGCGAAGACGCGCAGCAGCCAGGTGTCCATAGCGTCGTGGTACTCGAGCTCCATCGCGGTGTCCCCGCCGATCAGCACGTTGGCCTCCGCGCCGGCGAAGGCTTCCGGGGCGACCTCCGTGCGCAAGTCGCGCACCGCCTCGATCGCCGGCTCGGAGACGGCGTCCCCTCCGATCGGCACGGTGATCAGCGTGGTGTTGCCCGTCTCGTTCGTCTCGACGGTCGGCTCGCCGAACAAGGGCCGTTCTGCGAGCGCTGCCTCGAGGCGGTCGATTCCGCGCCGCACGGCCGGTGAGGACGCATTCCCGTCCACGACAATCTGCGCGGGGTCGGTCGACTGGCCGGGGAACTCCTGGTTCAGGAGTTGGAATCCGTGCTTCGACGCGAAGCGGTCGGGGAGGGTCGACACGCCGGACGAGCCCGTCTCCAGCGAGAAGACGGGGACCGCCGCCGCGAGCATGAGCGCTACCGCGGCCGCGAGGCACGCGCCGGGCCGGCGCATCACGAACCCGACGATCCGGCGCCAGAAGCGACTCTCGACCGCCTTGGTCCCCACCCCTCGCCCGAAGTAGGGGATGCGCAGCGCATTGACCCGATCGCCCACGAGGCTGAGAACGGCGGGTAGGAGCGTGAGCGCGGCGATCACTGAGACGATGCCGACGAGGATCGCGCCCGCCGCGAGGCTCCGCATGATCGAGCTCGGAACGAGGAGCATCCCGGTCATTGCGAGAACGAAGGCGAGGCCGCTGAAGAGCACGGCGCGGCTTGCCGTTGCTCCTGCGGCGGCGATCGCGTCCGGCTTCTCGCGTCCGTGCGCTCGCTCCTCGCGGTAGCGCGAGAGAATGAAGAGCGTGTAGTCGATCCCGAGCGCGAGTCCCATGCCGGTCAGCATGTTCACGACGAAGACGGAGAGCTCGAACGCCTGCCCGACGAGAGCGGTCAGC
>DASXRO010000090.1:0-14660 GCA_036506555.1 Gaiellaceae bacterium | reverse complement strand
CAGGAAGAGGAGCGTGCTGAGCGCGAAGCCGGCGAATGCCGCCGCGCGGGTGAGCAGCCCGAAGAACGCGAGCAGCCCGACGGCGATCTCGAAGACGGCCACGCCGACACCGGCCACGTCCGGGATGGGCAAGGCGAGCGCCCGCAGGAGGGCTCCGCCGGGCGTCCCGTTCGCGAAGGCTTCGAGCTGGAAGCCGATGTACGTCGGCGCACCCGCGGTGAGGAAACCCGGGTCGAGCAGCTTCTGGAGGCCGGCGTAGACGAACGTGCTGCCGAGGAAGACGCGAAGCGGAAGGAACGCGACGCCGGTCGGAACCGTAGGAACTCTCATGCAGCCGAATACACCGCAGCCTGGCCGTTGGGTCCCGGCCTCGATACGGTTCAGATGGATGCGGGGTGCCATCCACGAATCGGCGGCGCGGGGTTTTGCGCTCGTTCCGGAGACCTACGAGCGCGGCCGTCCCATGTATCCGTTCGAGGCGGTCCGGCGGCTCGTGCGCGAGCTACGCATCCACCCTCGGAGCAAAGTGCTCGATCTGGCGGCCGGAACCGGCAAGCTGACGCGGCTGATCGCGCAGATCGGCGGAGAGGTCGTCGTCGTCGAGCCCGTCGACGCGATGCGCAAGCGGCTGGTCGAGACGCTGCCCGACGTGAAGGCGCGCGCGGGGACGGCCGAGGCGATCCCGCTCGCCGATGCGTCGGTCGACGCGGTCACCGTCGGGCAGGCCTTCCATTGGTTCGACGGCGACGCGGCGCTCGCCGAGATCCACCGCGTCCTGCGTCCGGGCTGCCGGCTCGGGCTCATCTGGAACGTGAAGGACGAGAGCGTCGACTGGGTGCGGCTCCTCGCCGAGATCATCGAGCCCTACCGCGGCAGCGCGCCGAAGGTCGCCTCCGGAGCGTGGAAGGAGGCCTTCGAGCGGACGGAGCTGTTCACGCCGCTCGAGCGGGCGCGGTTCTCCTTCGTCCACGACGTCGACGTCGAGACCGTCGTCGCGCGCGTCGCTTCCATCAGCTTCATCGCCGCGCTCGATCCGCTCGTGCGGGAGCGCGTCGCCGCACAGGTACGGGAGCTCGTGGCAACGCATCCGGAGACGCGCGGGCGTGCGCGGTTCCCGCTCCGCTACCGCACCGGCGTCTACTGGTGCGAGCGGATCTCGCTCTAGCTAGCCGGCTCGCGGCGGCGCATGACCGAGAGGCCCCACGCCTTGCCGGTGGCGAAGAGCTCGTCGGGGTCGACCTCGCCGACCCAGCCGATGAAGTGCTTGTCGGCGTTGTCGTCCGTCGAGCCGTAGAGCGCGCGGCGGTCGAGCTCCTCGGGCTCGACTCCTAGGCGGTCGCCGCGCTCGAGCGCCTCGTAGCGCTCCTCGGCCGCCGGTCCCTCCGCGTAGCCCTTTCCCATGCGACCATCCTATTCCTATCCGGGCGGGCGCTCGCGCACCCAGGTGTTGAGCTCGTACCAGTAGGTGTCTTCGAGGGCGGCCGAGATCCGCGGATCGGTGTGGGCGGCGTAGTAGACATTGTGGTCGAGGTCGGCACAGATGGCGACGGCCTCGCGCGGGACGTCGGCCAGGTTCACGAGGATCTCGCCGGCCAGCCGGGCCTCCGCGATCGTGTAGTGCTTGAAGTGGAGCTCGGGGGCGAGCTCCAGGAGGGTGGGCCAGTCGGGGCAGCTGCGCGAGCTCATCGGGTAGGGGCGTAGGCGGGTTGCTCGCGGACGAGGCCCGCGAGGACCCTGATGAAGCCGGGATCGTCGTTGAGCGACTCGGTACGGTCGAGCTCGAGGCCGAGCTCGGCCGCCTTCTCGCGCGCCTCGGTGTCGATGTCCCAGAGGATCTCGAGGTGGTCGGCGACGAAGCCGATCGGGGCGACGAGCACCTTGCCGACGCCCTCCGCGTGCAGGCGCTCGAGCTCGTCGAGGATGTCCGGGCCGAGCCAGGGCTCTCCCGTGGCGCTCGCGCTCTGGAAGGCGAAGGACCAGCTTCCCACTCCTGCTTTGTCGGCGACGAGGCGCGAGGTCTCAAGCAGCTGATCCTTGTAGGGATCGCCGTCGGCGAGGATCCGCTCGGGAAGGCTGTGCGCGGTGAAGACGACGTGCGCGTCGGTGTCGGAGACGCGCTCGGCGAGGAGATCGACCAGCGGCTCGTAGGCGTGGTAGCTGGCGATGAAGACGAGCTCGGCGCGGCCGGCCAGGGCCTCCTCGAGCTGACGGTGATAGCCGCCGATCGAGATGCGCGAGAAGTGGGGGGCCAGCACGAGCCCGACGACGCGCTCGGCTCCGTCCCCCAGCGCGCGCTCGGCCGCCTCGGCGATGTGGGGAGTCCAGTGCTTCATGCCGACGTAGACGGGGATCCTGAGCTCGCGCTCGAGCGCGGCGCGCTGGCGCTCGGTGATCTCGTTGAGGGGCGAGCGGCCGCCGATCCGGCGATAGCGCTCGACCAGCTCCGCGACGGCCCCGGAGCTGACCGGACGTCCGCCGCGGATGTCCGCGAAGTAGGCCGGCACGTCCTCGGGACGTGAAGGGCTCCCATAGGCCATCAGAACAACCGCGGTTTTCAGGCCCAGACCTCCACCGAGGTGCGCTCGTGTACGAGGTCGGCGAGCTGCCGCAGCATGGCGGGGTCGGTGTCGGGGAGCACGCCGTGGCCGAGGTTGAAGACGTGGCCGTGACGGCCTCCGACCTCCTCGAGGATCCGTAGCGTCGAGGCCTCCACGCGGTCCCAGGGGCCGAGGAGGAGCGCGGGATCGAGGTTCCCCTGGACGCCGCGGTCGGGCCCCACCAGCTCCCAGCCCCGCTCGATCGGGATCCTCCAGTCGAGGCCGATGACGTCGCCGCCGGCCGCCGCCATGTCCCCGAGCAGGTGCAGGGTCCCGGTCCCGAAGTGGATCGTGGGCACACCGACGGCGCCGAGCACCCGCGCCGAGTAGGGCGCCACGAACTCGCGGTAGTCCTCAGCCGAGAGAGCGCCCACCCAAGAGTCGAAGAGCTGGACGACGTCGGCGCCCGCGCGCACCTGCGCGGCGAGATACGGGGCGAACGTGTCCGCGAGCTTGTCCATGAGCGCGTGCCAGACCTCCGGCTGCCCGTACATGCACGCCTTCGTCTTGGCGAACTCGCGCGTCGGCTTCCCTTCGAAGACGTAGCCGGCGACCGTGAACGGGCCGCCTGCGAAGCCGATCACCGCCTGGTTCGCGGGCAGCTCGTCGCGCACGAGGCGAATGGCCTCGAGCACGAACGGCACCGATTCCTCCGGGTCGGGGACGGAAAGGCGCTCGACGTCGGCCAGGGACTCGACCGGCTCCGCGATCGTGGGACCGACGTTCTCGACGAGCTCGACGTCGATGCCCATCCCGAGGACCGGGAGCATGATGTCGGCGAACATCACGGCCGCGTCGACGCCGTGGGCGCGCACCGGCTGGAGGGTCACCTCCGCGCAGAGCTCCGGCTGCCGGCAGACCTCGAACAGCGAGTGGTGCTTGCGGAGCTCGCGGTACTCGGGCAGCGAGCGGCCCGCCTGGCGCATGAACCACACAGGCGTCCGTTCGACCGTCTCGCGCCGGCAAGCGCGCGTCAACAGCGGCTGAGCCACCTCGGAAGCGTAGTGGTAGAGGGCTGTCTAGCCGCCGATGATGACGGCGATGTGCGCGCCCTGGAGATCGCGACGGGTGACTCCGTCGAGCGGCACGACGCGGCGCACGTGGAGGTCGTGCCCGAGCCGCTTCGCCTCGGCCTCGTAGCGAGGGCGGTACATGATCAGCGAGCGGGAGAAGGTGCGAGGCGCGTTTCCGGTGGCGGCGACGATGTAGTGGAAGCGCCGCAGGCGATCGGCTGTGACCGCGGCGGCGCCGGGGATCCCGTTTCCGTTCAGGACGATCACCGAGGTGCGCTGACGCGGGAGAGCCGGCCTCGCGCTCGTCCTCGTCGCCGTCGGCTTCTTCCCCTCGGTGGTTGCTGCGGGCGTGGTGGCCGGCGTCTTGGCCGCGGCCTTGGTCACCGGTGTCACCGCCGCCTCGGTGTGGTTGCTGACGAGCTTGGCGCCGAGGACGACTCCGAGGACGATGAGGATGAAGAGCTCCACGGCGGCGACCCCGGCGGCGACGATCGCCGCCGTGCGCCACGGCGTTTCGGGAGTGGTGCGGACGTAAGCGTGGTCCACGGGGCGGTCTAGTTCGCCCCGTCTGCGCGCTCTCCTTCCGCCTTGCGAACGAATCGCCAGGTCGCCGCGAGCCCGTCCTCCAGCGACGTCCGCGCGCGAAAGCCGAGCTCGCGCTCGGCCAGCGCCGGGTCGAGCACGCTCCTCTGGAGCTCACCGGCACGGGCGTCCTCGAAGGTGACTTCCGGCTCGATTCCCGTGACGCGGCCGCAGGCGTCGGCGAGCTTGACGACGGAGGTCTCGATGCCCGTCCCCACGTTGAACGCGCCTGCGCGACCCTGTGCGGCGAGTGTCGCCGCGACGACGTCCTCGACGTACACATAGTCGCGCGTCTGGCTCCCGTCTCCGAAGACGCGCAGCTCCTCGCCGCGCGCGAGGCGGCCGAGGAAGATGGCGACGACGCCGGCCTCGCCGTGCGGATCCTGCCGGGGCCCGTACACGTTCGCATAGCGAAGCGCCACGTGCCCCGAGCCGTACAGGCGGTTGTAGGCTGCCAGGTACTCCTCGGCAGCCAGCTTTGCGGCACCGTAGGGGGCGAGCGGCAGGCGGGGCGCGCCCTCGCGCGCGGGCCCCGCGCATTCTCCGTAGACAGCGCCTCCGGTCGAGGCCAGGACGACCTGTGCGTCCCGGCGCCGCGCAGCCTCGAGCACGCGAATCGTTCCGACCACGTTCACCTCGGCGTCGAAGCCGGGCCGCTCGACCGAGACCCGGACGTCGGCCTGGGCCGCGAGGTGAAAGCACACGTCGGGCCGGGCCGCTTCGAAGGCCTCGTCGACCGCAGGCTCGTCGCGGACGTCGGCCTCGACCAAGCGGGCGCCGTCGTTCACCCGTTCGCGCCGTCCGCTGGAGAGGTTGTCGACGACGGTCACCTCGTCCCCGCGGGCGACGAGGACGTCAACGAGGTGCGAGCCGATGAAGCCCGCTCCCCCTGTCACGATCGCCCGCACGGCCCACTATCCTAGTGTCCCTCCAGCAAATGACCTCCGGGCTTCTGACGGCTGCAAACCGTCGCAGGGCGGCGTCCTCGGTCGCGCACGTATGACCTGCATACGCACGCTCCCTGCGTCCTTGCCCTGCTCTGTTTTCACCGCCAGAGAGCGCGGCGACATCCGCTGAAGGGACACCGGCCCGCCTCGATGTTCATCACGTTCGAAGGGGTCGACGGCTCCGGCAAGTCGACGCAGGCGCGCCTCCTCGCGGAGCAGCTGCGGAGCGAGGGACGGGAGGTCGTCGAGACGCGCGAGCCGGGCGGGACGGCGCTTGGTGAGCGGGTGCGCGACCTGATCCTCGGAGGCGAGAACATGGCGCCGTGGGCCGAGGCGACGCTGTTCACGGCCGCCCGCGCGCAACTCGTCGACGAGGTGATCAGGCCGGCGCAGGCTCAGGGCGCGGACGTCGTCTGCGACCGCTACCTCGACTCCTCGCTCGCCTACCAGGGGCTGGCCCGCGGCCTCGGCGTCGAGCGGGTGCTCGAGATCAACCTCGCCGCGACGGGGCATCTCCTGCCCGACCGCACGTTCCTCATCCTCGTCCCGCTCGAGCTCGCCGCCCAGCGCCGTGGAAAGGATCCCGACCGCATCGAGAGCGAAGGAGAGGAGTTCGTCGAGCTCGTCGACCGCGCCTACCGCGAGCTCGCAGGTATCTTCGCCCAGCGAATCGTCACCATCGACGGCACCCAGCCGCCCGACGAGGTCGCCAAGCTCATTCGTGGACAGCTTCGAGACCTTTCCTGAGCAGGACGAGGCCAAGGCGCTTCTGCGCTCCGCCCTGGTCGAAGGCCCTGCGCACGCCTATCTCTTCCACGGACCGCGGGGCGTCGGCAAGCGTCGCGCCGCGATCGCCTTTGCCGGCGAGCTCATCGGCGACCCCGCGCGCGTCTCGCGCCGCGCCCACCCGGATCTCTACGTGCTGGAGCCCCTCGGCGGGCAGATCCGGATCGACCCGATCCGCGACCTGCGGCGCGATCTGCACATGCGCCCCTTCGAGGCCAACCGCCGCGTCTACCTCGTCCTCGGCGCGGACCTGATGAACGAGGACGCCGCCGACGCGCTGCTCAAGGATCTCGAGGAGCCGCCGGACTACGCCGTCGTCGTCCTCATCGCGGACGATCTGGGGCCGCTGCCGCCCACGATCCGCTCGCGCTGTCAGCACGTCCCCTTTCGGCGGCTGTCCCAGCGCGCGGTCAAGGCCTACCTCTCTTCGCGCGGCGCGGAGGGAGAGTTGCTCGATGCGCTTGCGCGGGTGGCGGGCGGCCGCCTGGATCGTGCCGACCGGCTGCTCGACTCCGCAGCCGGGAAGCGCCGGGCCGTCCTCATCGAGATCGCACGCTCGGTCTATCTCGAGGCGGATTTCGACCCGGCGAACGCGTCGCGCAGAGTGACCGATCTCGCGCAGCAGCGCGCCGCCGAAGCCCGCGCCCAGGCCGAGGCGGCCGCGTCGGGGGAGGAAAGCCCCCGCGAGCTCGAGCAGCGCCTGCGCCGGGCGGCACGCGGCGCGGAGCGGGACGAGGTACTCGATGCGCTCGACGTTCTCTCCAGCTGGTATCGCGACCTGGTCGTCGTCGCGGCCGGAGCGGAGCGCGCAGTCGTCAACTCCGACCGCCTGTCCGAGCTCGCGGAGGACGGGGGCATAGACCGCTCGACGGGCGCCGAGCGGGCAGCCGAGGCGGTCCGGGAGACGTGGCGCTCGTTCGAGTTCCAGGTGCAACCCGGGCTCGCGCTCGAGAGCCTCTTCGTGCGGCTGCGGCGCGAGCTCGCTGCGCGGGCGCACACAACCAGTTAGCTTTTTACGCCCATGGCAATCGCGGTCGGCGTCGTCTTCTCGCCAGGCGGCAAGGTCTACTCGTTCGATCCGGGTGGGCTCGAGCTTGCCTGGAACACGCGCGTCATCTGCCAGACCTCCCGCGGTCACGAGCTCGGACGGGTCGTGAAGGCAAACCACCACCTCGAATTGGAGCCGGGCCCGCCGCTGAAGAAAGTGGTGCGCCGGGCGACGCCCACCGACGAGGAGACGTACGAGACGAACAAGGCCGAGGCGAAGCGGGCGATGGTCGTCTTCCGCGAGATCCTGCGCCAGACCGAGCTCGAGCTGAAGCCGGTCTCCGCGGAGCTCGTCTTCGACGGCTCCAGGCTCGTCTTCGCTTACGAAGCCGAGGGCCGTCCGGAGCTGACCGCCCTCCGGGACGAGCTGCGCAATCGGCTCTCGCGCCGGGTCGAGCTCCGCTCCGTCGGCCCGCGCGAATGCGCCCGGCTCTGCGGCGACCACGGGCTGTGCGGCGGCCAGCACTGCTGCCGGCGCTTCCCGTCGCACGAGCAGCCGATCACGCTGCGGATGGCCAAGGACCAGGAGCTGCCCATGAGCTCGGGGCGGATCACCGGGCTCTGCGGCCGCCTCCGCTGCTGTCTCGCGTTCGAACACCCCACGTACAAGAGCTTCCGCGACCGGGCGCCGCGCGTCGGCCGCCGCGTCGAGACCCCTCGCGGCCCGGGCCTCGTCACGGCGTATCAGGTGCTCGAGGACACCTGCACGGTCGAGCTCGAGGGCATGGATCCGCTCGATCTGCCGATCGACGACTGCCGCGAGCTGGCCGAAGAGCACGCGTAAAGGACGCCTCCCGCCCTCAAATGGGGGATGCCGACCGCCGGGTCTCCTCTCAGACTTCGTTCCATGGGGGCAGCCCCGGACCGTGCCGAGGAGCTCTTCACCGAGCATTCTCGGCGGATCTACGCGTACTGCCTGCGTCAGCTCGGCTCTCCGGAGGAGGCCGAGGATGCGATGCAGGCGACATACCTGAATGCCTGCCGTAGCCTCCTGAGCGGGTTCGAGCCCCAGGTCGCCCAGGCGTGGCTCTTCAAGGTGGCGCAGAACGTCTGCCTGACCAAACGGCGCTCGAGCTGGCGGCGCCGACGCGTCGAGCGTCCCGAAGACTTCCAGGAGATTCAGGACTTCATCGCCGCTCCGCAGGTCTCGGGCGACGAGCTCTTCGGTATCGATGAAGCGCTGGCTGCACTGCCCGAGCAACAGCGCCGCGCCATTCTCCTTCGTGAGTGGAAGGGCCTCTCGTACCGCGAGGTGGCGACCGAGATGGGCCTCTCCCAGGGGGCTGTCGAGACGCTGATCTTTCGCGCCCGCCGCTCGCTGGCGGCGGCGTTGGAGGAGCCCCAGGAGCTGGAGGAGCCCAAGCGCCGCGCGGGTCTTATGCACGGGCTCCAGGGCGGCGCTCTCCTGGAAATGATCAGGTCGGCGCTCGCCGGCAACCTCGGTGTCAGCCTGGCGAGCGGTCTCGCCGTGGCCGCTTCGGCGACGGCGGTCGCGGCCGGCCCCGTCGGTCACCTGGACTCCCTCCGCCCGACCGCTCAACGCCCAGCGAGCACCGTGGTCCACACGCCGACCCCGCGTTCCGCACCGGCGGATCGTGACCCCTCATCCGTCGCGCGCGACAACGCCTCGACGGGGCAGGGCAACGCGTACGGCAAGGGTCACGGCCACGGCAAGCCCGCGTGGGCGGGCAAGGGACACGGGCACGGCGGGGGCAAGCCCTCGTGGACAGGTGGATCTCAGGCCCACTCCCAGGGCGATCGCAGCGGCGGCGGCAAGCGCCGCGGCTAACAGACTTCCGTCGGCGACTTCCTGTAGCTTGCGCGGCCGGTGTCGACGACCGACTGGCTGCTCTTTCTGCACGTGCTGTCGGCCTTCGCGCTGGTCAGCGCCGAGGTCCTCTTCACGTTCCTGATCGCGAGCCTGTGGAGGAGTGATCTGCCGAGCGCGATCGCTCGAGTCTCGGGCATCTCGCGTTTGGGCACGGTGCTGGTCGGCGTCGGCTCGGTGGGCGTTTTGGTGTTCGGGATCTGGCTCGCCTTCGAAGCGGACAGCTACGCCATCTGGGACGGCTGGATCATCGCCGCGCTGGTCCTCTGGCTCGCGTTCAACGAGATCGGCCGCCGGACCGGGAAGGCCTACGACGCTGTCGGCAAGCGGGCGGTCGCGCTCGTGAACGAGGGCCGCGACGCACCGAATGCGGAGCTCGGCGCGGCGTTCCGCTCGCCGACCGCCCTCTGGCTGCATCTCTCTTCCCTGGCGGTCGTGCTGCTCTTGCTCCTCGACATGATCTTCAAGCCGGGAGCATGAGCTTGCTCGCGATCCTTCGACCGACCGAGTGGGACTTTCCGCTCTTCCTCCACGTGCTCGGTGCGATGGTGCTCGTTGGCGGGCTCGTGGTCGCCGTCGCGACGCAGTTCCTCGCGTGGATGCGCCGAGACGCGGCCGATGCCGCGGCGTTCAGCCGGGCGGGCTTCTGGGCGCTCCTCACGGTCGCGCTGCCGGGCTGGATCGTCATGCGGCTCGGGGCGGAATGGATTTACTCGAAGGAGGGCTGGACTGGGGACAACGATCCGGACTGGCTCGGGATCGGCTTCACGACGGCCGACGGTGGCCTAATCGTCTTGCTCGTCGCCACGATCCTGGCGGGACTCGGCGTGCGCCGGCTCGGCCCGGGAAGCGGAACTCTGCTCGGCAAGATCGCCCTTCCTCTGGCGACCATCTTGCTCATCGCCTATCTCGTGACTGTCTGGGCGATGACCGCGAAGCCGAGTTAGCTCCCGCGCGGCGCGGCTAGACTGAGATACCCTGCCGACGTAGCTCAGCTGGTAGAGCACTTCACTCGTAATGAAGGGGTCCCCGGTTCGAGTCCGGGCGTCGGCTTTTGCCTCTTTTGCAGGCCATTCTTCTGTGCTGGCAACGCTCGCGAGCGGCCTTCGGGTACGAAACGGGTACGTCTTCTGACCGGTTCACTCTTAGAGAAGTGGTCTCCCCATGGATCGCGAATCATCCCCGTTTGCAGGCGCTTCGTGGTCTCAAGATCAATGACGTGGCGTATCGACGTTGCCCGGGAGTGCCCGCAAGGTGACGGCCGTCCCACGAGATGCGCCTGGGACAGGCAAGGGACGCTGGTTGGCCTCACATCTCTGCGGCCGGCGCGGCGGCAGCTGCTTGAACGTGGCGGCCCTCCGAGTCTCTCATCATCGGGCCGAAGCCCCGTCAGACGCGAGCGGGCCCTCGCGGGCCCGCTCGCCTTCCTGCTCGGGAGGGGCACGAGGCTCACGCGACCGCGACCGGCCGCCGACGCTTCAGCACCAGAAGCAGGCCGGCCCCGATCAGCGATGCCCCCAGCGCAGAGGCGGCGCCGATCCCGGCGTCGATCCAGTGGAAGCTGCTCGGCGCTTCAACGGTGACGACCTCGATGGTCGGGCCCGCGAACTGACGCCCCTTCGCCGCGTCTTGCGTGTCTGGCGAAGACAGGTCCATGACCGAGGTCGGCTGTGCTGCTTTCGCAGCGTCTCGCGTGTCCGGCGACCGCAGGTCCGTGACCGAGCTCAGCTGTGCTGCCTTCGCCGCCTCGCGCGTGTCCGGCGAGCGGAAGTCCTGCCCGAGCCCGGCCGGGGCCGCCACGGCCGCGACCACCAGCACGACCAGAAACGCCTTCAGAAGATTGCTTCTCTGCACGTTCATCGGAACTCCTTTGTCCTGCGACTGCCCGGTGTAGCCGTTGTGAAGCGGACAATCCAGCGGGACGGTCTAGGTTCGACCACTCGGCGGTAACGGGTCGGTCACGAGACCGGGAATCTGGACTGGTTGCCAGGCGCCCGGCTACATTGGTCGCGAGGAGGCAAGGTGGACTTCCGCATTCTCGGCCCGCTCGAGGTTCGCAAGGGCGAACGCGAGGTCCCGCTCGGGCGTGGCAAGCAGCGTGCCTTGCTCGCCCTTCTCCTCCTCCATCGCGACCAGGCGCTCTCGACCGAAAGGATCGTCGACGAGCTCTGGGGCGAGCGGCCGCCGCCGACGGCCGCGAAGATCGTCCAGAACTACGTCTTGCAGCTCCGCCGGGCGCTCGCGAACGGCGGCTCGGTGGGCGCTGACCTGCTCACGCGCGGGCGCGGCTACCTGCTCCGCGTCGACCCGGGCGGGCTCGATCTGGACACGTTCCAGCAGCTCGTCGAGGCGGGCGAGCGGGCGCTCGCCGCCGGCGATCCTGCCGCGGCGGCCGAGACGCTGCGCCAGGCCCTCGCCCTCTGGCGCGGCCCCCCACTCGCCGACTTCGCCTACGAGCCGTTCGCGCAGACGGCCATCGCCCGCCTCGAGGAGCTGCGCCTGGCCGCGCTCGAGCGCCGGATCGAGGCCGATCTCGCCCTCGGCCGGCACGCGGACGTCGTCGGCGAGCTGAAGGAGCTCGTCTCCGTGCACCCGCTCCGCGACGGCTTCCGCGCCCAGCTCATGCTCGCCCTCTATCGCTCCGGTCGCCAGGCAGAGGCGCTCGATGTCTACCGGGAGGCGCGCCGCGCGCTCGTCGAGGAGCTCGGCATCGACCCGAGCCCGGCGCTCCAGGAGCTCGAGCAGGCGATCCTCCGCCAGGACCTTCCCCCCGCGCCGGAGCGCCCGCCCCCGCAGGCCGTGGGCCGCTTCCCAGCCCGCGGGCGGGCGTGGACGTTCATAGCGGTGGGTGTCGCACTCGTTATTGCCGCTCTCGTCTTCGCCCTCGTCCGCCTCATCGGCGGGGGCGGAGGCACCCCGCGCGTCGAGGGCTCGGGCGTGGCGGCGATCGAAGCAGGCGGCCGCGACGTCACCGGGTTCACGTCTACCGCAGGAAGGACGCCGAGCAATGTCGTGGTCGGGGAGGGGGCCGTCTGGGTGCTCGACGCCGACAACCGGACGATCTCCAAGATCGATCCGGAGAGCGCCCGCGTCGAGAACTTCAACATCGGCACGACGCCGACGGATCTCGCCGTCGGTGAAGGCGCGGTCTGGATCGGCAACCAGCGCGAGGGCCAGAACTACACGGGAAGCATCTCAAGGATCGATCCCGCGTCGCACCACGTGACCTGGACGCTTGACCTGCGCCTCCCGAGGCAAGGCCAGGAGTGGTTCTGGGCCGGCCCCGGGGTCAGCGAGCTTGCCGTCGGAGCAGGCTCTCTCTGGGCCGTCAATCCGGACGGTACGGTCTCCCGCTTCGACGCCGAGACGGGCGATCTTCTCAAAAACAGGTCCGTTGGAACGACGAGCTTCGGCGGAATCGCCTTTGGGGCGGGTGGTCTCTGGGTCGCGCATGGAGCATCCGTAACGCGGATCGACCCGAAGACCAACCAGCGGGGAGAAACGATTCAGGTCGAGGCCACCGGCCTCGCCGGGGTCGCGACCGGCGCCGGCTCCGTGTGGGCGAGTGCGCCCGAGGAGGGGATCGTCTGGAGGATCCGGCCCGGCGCCCCATCTCTTGCTACGACGATCGAGGTTGGGAGAGGAGTTGTCGCGCTCGCCTTCGGCGAAGGTGCCCTCTGGGCCGCCAACTACGCCGATGGAACGATCGCGCGGATCGACCCGGCGACGAATGGGGTCACCCGGCCCCTCATCAGGATGCCCGGCAACGTCCAAGGGATCGCCGCCGGTGCCGGGTCGGCCTGGGCAAGTGTCGTGCGCGGGACGACGGCCGACTCGCTCTCGATCCCCGCCTGCGGTCCACTCGAGTCGGGCGGGAAGAGCGCAGATCTGCTGATCGCCTCCGACATCCCACTCCAGGGCTTCCAAGCTTCAGAAGCGCGCCCGATTGCGGACGCAATCCGCTTCGCCCTCCAGCGGCACGGCTTCCGGGCGGGGAGTTACGCTGTCGGCTACCGCTCCTGCGACGACGCCACCGCGCAGGCGGGGTGGTGGAGCGCGGTCAAGTGCATGGCGAACGCGAGGGCGTACGGGGCGGCGAAGCGGCTGGTGGGCGTCATCGGCCCGTACAACTCCGGCTGTGCTGAGTGGGAGCTTCCGATCACAAACCGGGCGCCGACCGGCCCCGTGCCCGTGATCAGCCCCACAAACACCAACGCCTCCCTGACGCGCCCGAGCCGAGCGAGCGGGCTGCCCGAGGCACCCGGGAGCCTCTACCCGACGGGGGTGCGGCACTACTTCCGCGTGGTTGCGGACGACGAGGTTCAGGGTGTCGCCGCCGCTCTCTTAGCGAGGCGGCTGGGGCTGAAACGGGTCTACTTCCTGGACAATCTTCCAAGCCACGTTTACCCGAGGTCGCTCAAAGCGGGATTCGAGACCGCGGCGCGCAAGCTCGGGCTCCGCCTAACAGGATCACAGAGCTGGCGCCCGGAAGCGCCAAGCTACGCCGCACTTGCCGAACGGGTTGCGCGTGCCCGGGCCGACGGCGTCTTCCTCGCCGGCTTTGCCGGGTACGGCGGATTCGACGTCATCGAGGCGCTGCGCGACCGGCTCGGTGCGCACGTTGTCCTGCTCGCGAGCGACGCGTTCAATTACCGACCGGTGCTCCGTGAGCTGCGCTCGGCGACGGAGGGCATGTACATCATGCACACGTGGACTCCGATCAACGCTCTCGCGCCGGCGGGCAAGCGACTGGTGCGCGAGTTCGCCGCCGCCCAGCCGCGACGCGCTCCGCTCGACAACGTCCCGGAGACGATCCAGGCAGTCGAGCTGCTCCTCCGGGCGATCGCCCGCTCGGATGGCACGCGCGGGTCGGTGCTCGAGCAGCTTCACCGAACTCGCGTCGAGGACGGCGTTCTCGGCAGCTTCCGCTTCGACGCGAGCGGAGACCGGTCGCCGAGGGTGATCACGGTCGAACGGGTCGAGCAAGGCAGAGCCGTCTTCGACAGTCGCATCGATGTGCCGGCGATGTTCGTCCCGTAGCGGACGGGCCGGCTGAGCGTGGCGACCTCTCCTCCAACGCTGCAATCGCAGCCCTCGCTCGGCGGGCTCGTGCGGCCAGCCGGGTACAAAACGGGTACATCAGCTCAGGCAGGGGCGGGTACGCCCGTCCACTCGGCGAGCCGGGAACGCGAGCGGTTACCAGCGAGAACGTGCCCGCGCGTGGTCGCGAGTGGACGCCTCTCCCTTACTCGTCTTTCCCTCGTAATGAAGGGGTCCCCGGTTCGAGTCCGGGCGTCGGCTCTTCTCGATTTGCAGGGATTTTTCGCTCCGGAGTGGAGCCCTAGTGAAGGGTTCAGGGGTCCACCAGAGGTCTACCTCAGTGAAGTGCTCAAAGAGAAAGAGGCCGTCTTGCAGGCCTTTTTTTCGTGAGAGAGCGGAAGAGACGTCGTCCGAGATTGTCATCTGCAGTCACTTCGAGTGCTCTCCAGTCCGAATTTGACCCCATCAGTGGCAATGAAGGAGTCGCGTTCGGGCTATATAACCCGTTCTGCGGCCACAAGCTCCGACTAGCGCGCGCAGCGTCGCCCGACGCCGACCCACGCCGGCGCCTCGCGCTGCACGAGCCACCGGGAAGGACGGTGATCGACGCCGACGCGGATCCGCTCGGCGAGCGGCCTGCGTCGAGGAGGCCGCCCCACCTCGAGCGGCCTCCTCGCGATCATTTAGGCGCTAGGCGCAGCGCGGCTTCTCGAACGAGAACGTGATCCCACTTGCGCTCACGTTCAAGTGCGCCACGACGTGGAAGTTGAGCACGGAGCCATCGGACCCGGTTCCGCGGACCCGCAATATCTCCGTCTCG
>DASXRO010000089.1:0-12883 GCA_036506555.1 Gaiellaceae bacterium | reverse complement strand
GCGTGACCGTTCCCGTGGACCGTGAGCGGCTCGTCGCGCAGCGCGTGCGTGATGAAGCGCGGGACGACCTTCTCGGGATGCTGGTAGGGGCCGTAGTTGTTGAACGGCCGGACGATCACGATCGGGAGCCCGTACGTGACCCAGTAGGCGTAGGCGAGGCGGTCGGCTCCGGCCTTCGTGGCGGCGTACGGGCTGCGCGGGTTGAGCGGGTGCTCCTCGTCCATGGGGGCGCGCTCCGCAGTCCCGTAGGCCTCGCTCGAGGAAAAGAGGATGAAGCGCTCGACCGGAGCGCGCCGGATCGCGTCGAGCAGGATCTGCGTGCCCTCGACGTTCGTCGTCACGAACTCGGAGGCGCCCTCCTCGATCGACTTCTCGACATGGGACTCGGCCGCCGCGTTGACGATCACGTCCACGTCGGCCACGACCTCGCGAACGAGCTCGGGGTCGCGGATGTCCCCGTGGACGAAGTGGAGGCGCTCGTGCCCCATCACGTCGGCGAGGTTGTCCATGTTCCCCGCGTAGGTGAGGGCGTCGAGCGAGACGACCTCGTAGGGCGTCGCGCCGAGCAGGTGGCGGACGAGGTTGGACGAGATGAAGCCGGCACCGCCGGTGACGAGAATGCGCTTGGGCCTCACTCGAGCTCTCTCTCGATCGTGTAGAGCGGGCGTCCCTCGACGTCCCGCTGGATCCGTCCCAGGTACTCCCCGACGAGCGCGAGTATGAATCCCTGCACCGCGAGGACGCCGAGGACGAGGCCACCGAGGTAGAGCAAGCCCGGAAAGTTCCCGCGCACAACCCACACCGCAGTCGCCCAGATGCCCACTGCCAAGGCCAGTGACCCGCAGAGCATGCCCAGCAGGACTCCGGCCCACTGGATCGGCTGCGGCCAGAAACCTGCGAGCACGTGGAGCGCGAGACGGGTGAGCCGGAGCGGCGAATAGCGCGAGCTTCCCTCGCGGGCCCTGTGCTCGAGATCGACCTCGACGACGCTTGCACCGGCGGAGAGAACCAGTGCCTTCGTGAACTTCTGCTTGCCGATCTGACCGAGGACGGGGGTGAGCGCCGAGCGTGAATAGGCGTTGAAGGCACAGCCGAAGTCCGAGATTTCCGCGGCCGTGAAGCGGCGCAGCATCCCGTTGATGAGGCGCGACGGCAGCGTTCGGCCCCAGGAGTCCTCTCGTCCGCGCCTCCGCCCGCTCGCGACGTCCGCGCCCGCCTCGACGGCGGCGACGAGCTTCGGCAGGTCGGAAGGCTGGTTCTGGAGGTCTCCGTCCATCGTTACGACGATGTCCCCCCGCGCCCGGACGAGTCCGGCATGCATGGCGGGATGCTGGCCGAAATTCCGCTTGAAACGAACGGCGCGCAGCTGGGCGTCGCCCTCGTGAAGGCGCTCGAGCGCCTTCCAGGTGCCGTCCGTGGAGCCGTCGTCCACGAAGATGATCTCGTAGGAGCGGCCGGTCGCCTCGAGGGCCTCGACCGCCTGCGCGTACACCTGCTCGACGGTCCGTTCCTCGTTGTAGACGGGGACGACGAGCGAGAGCGCAGGGCGCCCAGCGTCGCCCAGATCGGGCAGCGGTTGCGGATACGTCTCGGCCTCGGCCATCCGCGGCAGGCTACCATCGGCACGATCGCGGAAACGCCCGTCGTTTCCGGTACCTGGAGCCGGAACCGGTTACGCTGAACGACGAGAACGCCGGGATGCGGTGGGTTGAGCCCGCCGCGTTCCACGAACTGGAGAGGTTCCAGCGCTCGAGGAGGCATACGTGCAGACGAAGCTGGCGGAGCGGGTCGAGCGGGTGCAAAACGACGACCTCCACGGAGCGAGCTGGCTCGCGAGAGAGGCAGTCGAAGCGGTCTGCGAGGCCGTCGAGCTCGGCGAGGATCCCATCGAGGTGGGGCGCCGCATGATCGCGGCCCGTCCCGCAATGGGCGCGATCTCGGGAGCGCTGGGACGCGTCCTCGCTTCGGCGCGAACGCCCGAGCAGGTCATCGAGGAGGCGCGGGCGCTCATCGAAGCTCGCGAGCGGGCCTCGAAGGCGATCGCGGTGATGCTCGTGCCGTATCTCGACGGCGTCGTCATGACGCATTCCGCCTCCTCGACGGTGAAGGAAGCCCTTCTGCACACGCCGCCCGACCGGGTCGTCTGCACGGTCTCGGAGCCCGTCGGAGAAGGGCGCGGCCTCGTCGAGGAGCTTCGGGAGGAGGGGCTCACGGTCGACCTCGTGGAGGATTCCGACGCCGAGCACGCGGTCGGCACGGTCAACCTGCTGCTCGTCGGCGCCGACACCGTCTTCCGCGACGGATCGCTCGTGAACAAGGTCGGCACCGCAGGGCTCGCCAAGGCCGCCAAGAAGGCCGGCGTCCCCGTCGTCGTCGCGTGCGAGGTGATCAAGCTCGCCCCGGAGGACCCGCGCGATCCCGGCGAGGAGCGCTTCGACCTCACCGAGCCCGGCTACATCGACACCTTCGTGACCGAGGAAGGGGCCTATTCGCCCTCCGAGATCGCCTCCCTCATCGACCGCACGCCCTTCCTGCGCGACGGATACGCGCTCCTCAAGCCGACCGCCCGTTAGCATCGCGCTCTTCGTGCGGCGGCTTCCCTCCTGGCCCGCCGGTCGAGCGCGGGAGATCTTGCTCGTGGCCGCTCTCTTCGCGGTCGGCCTCGCCGCTGCCTTCCCGCAGGTCGTGTTCGGGTCGCGCACGTTCGCGCCCAACGGGAGACTGCCGACGCAGAGCGGAGCTGCCCGCGCCGACTACCCGTACGAGCGTCCCTCCCGCGCGGTGGTCAACGACGGCGGCGCCTTCGTCTGGTTCTTCGAGCCGACCGCAGCGGTCGTGGGCCGGGCGTGGCGCGACGGGGCCGTACCGCTCTGGAATCCCTATGCCGGCACCGGGACTCCACTCGCCGCAGACCTGCAGAGCGCGCCCGCGGGCCCCTTCTACTTGCCGGTCTACCTTCACTCGAGCCAACGGGTCTGGGACTTCGTCGCCCTGCTGCGCCTCCTCGTCGGCGGCGTCGGGTGCTTCGCGCTGCTTCGAACGCTCGGGGCCCGACCACTCGCCGCGTTCGTCCCCGCTGTGGGCTACCTGCTCTCGTCGGCGTTCGTGCTCTGGATCCTCGCGGTTTCGATGTCCGTCGAGGCGCTCGTCCCGTGGTTGCTGCTCGCCGTCGTGGCCGTCGCTCGGAGAGGCGGGGCAGGCCCGTTTGCCGCCCTCTCGCTGCTAATCGCGGCGGCGGCGCTGGGCGGACAGCCCGAGTCGCTCGTCGCCGTGGCGTATCTCACCGGCGCCTGGGCGCTCTTTTGGTGGTTCCGCCAGCGCCGCTCATGGCGAACGCTCGCCGAGCTGGCCGGCGCCGGGCTCGTCGGAGGCCTGCTGGCCGCGCCCCAGCTGCTGCTCGCCGCCGCCTATATCCCCGACACGGTCGACTCTCACGGCGGCAAGCTCGGCCAGGCGCGTTTGTCGCTGTCCACCTTGCGCGAAGTGTTGCTCGGCGACTATGTCGCGAAGGAGCAGGCCGCCGTCGGGATCGGGCTCGTCGTACTGGCAGCGGCAGGGCTGGCTGGCAGACGGGTCGCCGGCAGCTGGCTCCTCGCCGGAGCCGCGGCCGTCTGGGGGGTGCGGGCGCTCGACCTCCCTGGAGCCCGGCTCGTCGGGCTGCTCCCCGGAGTCGACGCGATCAACATCCGCCGTTACGGCCTCGTCCTGCTCGTCATCGCCGTCGCCGTCCTGGCCGGCGCCGGATTGGAGGCCATCCTCGACGGCTCCCGCCCTGCGCTCGCCCTCGCCACGCTCTCGGTCGCTCTCCCGCCAATCCTGTGGGCGAGCGGAGCGCCTCGCGGCGATGCAGCCCGAGCGCTCGGGCTCGCGCTCCTGGTAGCTGCGGGAGCGTGGCTCACCGCGCGCCGCGCGGCCTTCGCGCCCGCCCTCGCCGCCGTGCTCGTCCTCCAGTTCGTGCTGCTGACACCGCGCGTGTACGCGCGCGCCTACGACCCCTTCCGGCCGGAGCCGTTCGTCGGCTTCCTGCACGAGCATCTCGCACCCGGGGAGCGCGTCGTCGGGCTCGGAATGATCATGCGCCCGCAGTACCCCTCGGCTCTCGGCCTACCCGATCTCCGAGTCGAGGACGCGCTCTACCCAAAGCGCTACGAGCGTTACATGAGCGCGCTCGTGCGTACCCCTCCGGCTCCTCCCGCGATGTTCAGCGGATATCTCACCCCCGCCGACGCTGGCTCGCCGTTCCTCGCCGCGACGGCAGTGCGCTACGTCGTAGCACCGGCTTCGGGAGGCGCGCCGGGCGACGGTTTCCGGGAGGCTTACCGCTCGACGGGCGGTCGCGCCCTCGTCGTCTGGGAAAACGAGCGCGCACTGCCACGCGCCTGGCTCGCGTCACGAGTGCTCCCAGCCGGCGACCGAGCGCAAGCGGAGCGAGCCGTGGCGCAGGTGAGGGACCGGCTCCGCGACGTGGTCGTCGTCGAGAAACCGACCGCCGCCATGCTCGCAGCGCATGGCCGCGGCTCCGTCGTCGTCGAGAAGATCGGCTGGAACGAGGCGCGCTTCCGCGTGCGTGCCGACGCGTCGGCCGTGGTCGTCACCTCGGACCTTGATCTGCCCGGTTGGAGCGCGACCGTGGACGGCCACTCCACGCCGGTGAGGCCGGCCAACCTGGCCATGCGAGCCGTCACGGTTCCGGCCGGGGACCACGTCGTCGTCTTCCGCTACCGGCCGAGCGGGTTCCGCTACGGCGTCGTCCTTGCCCTCGTGGGCGTTCTCGCGCTGGTCGGGCGAGCTGCGGTTCCGCGCGTCGCCGCGCGCCGAGCCCGGGTCTGAGCGGCGGCGAGGCTCGCGCCGAGCAGGGGGAGAAACACACCGGCCAGGACGAGCTCGGTCGTCACCACGCGCGGCGCCGTCCTGCGCGCGTGACCCTGGATCTCCGGGATGTCCGCCCAGTAAGCCCACAAGAGCGAGACGAACATGAGCGCGAGGAGCGCGAGCAGGAACGCGCCCACGTTTCCCCGTCCCCGTCGCAGCGCGACCGCGGCAGCGACGACGGCCAGCGGAAGGATCACGATCCAGGCGCTCGGGCGCACCGCGTCGACCGCAAGCCGCTCGAGAGCGGGCGGGAGACGTTCCGTCCGCCCGAAGAGCCAGCCGGGATCGAATGACTTCCCGAGCGGCAGCTCCTTCGGCCCGACGTGGTGGGCGGCGACCCAGATCCGCCAGGGCACCAGGCCCACTAGGGCCACGGCTGCCGCCCACAGGACCGGCCGGAGGCGCGTCCCGCGAAGGAGGGCGAAGAGCGCCAGGAGGAGGAAGAGCGCCGCGGCGAAGGGGATCGCCTCGCGCTTCGTGGCGAGCGCCGCTGCCGCGAAGATCCCCAGGAGAGCGGCGTAGCGGGTGTCGCCGTCCTCCACATAGCGCCAGCCGGCGAGCGCCGCGAGAGCAAAGAAGAACGCCAGGGGGAGCTCTCCGATGGCCCAGCCCAACTGGGTTGCGACCGAGGGCGCGACCGCGACGAGCAGGAGCGGCGGCCAGAGGAGCAGCGGATGGATGCGGTCCCGGAGGAGCTGAGCTGTCGCGGCGAGGAAACCGACCAGGAGGCACCAGAACTGCAGGTGGATGACCTGGGTCGTGATGCGCCCCATGAACCGAAAGTCGATGGCTTCGAGCGAGGGGACAAAGAGCGGGTAGTCGCGGTGGAGCACCTGGTATGCATCACCGGCGAAGTAACGCGCATCGAGCCCGTCGAGGGTGACGATCGCCCGCGCCTTGGCCGTCCAGAACGACCACGCGTCCCAGTGGCGGAGAGGCTCCGCATAGCTGCGCACGAGGAGCGCGGCCAGATACACGCCCAGCAGCGCCCCGATCCCGAGGACGAGCATTCGGGCGACGCCCGTGGACGAAAGGCCCGGCGCGAGGGCGCCGCCCCGGCCGACGAAGCCGAGCGCCGCGAGGACGGCGCAGGCGAGCAGCACCTGCCAGGCCGTGAGCGCGAGGCCCGCGATGAGCCCGAGGGTCGCGAGAACGCCGATGGCGGCCGCGCCGACCATGTAGGCGATGCCGAGCACGCGCGGAAGCTCCCCGGGCAACGACCAGAGGCCCAGCGCGCGTGAGAGCCCGACGCCTGCGGCAAGAAAGCAAGCGTTGGCCGCGAGAACAGCGGCAGCGTCGCGGATCATCGCGCCACCCGCCCCACCCAGGTGCGGGGGCCGATCCGGCGGAGGCTTTCGTAGCGCACCCCGAGCGCGTGCGGGTCGGAATGCCACGAGACGACCCAGTCGGCTTTCGCCGCCGAGTCGACGGCGATCCGAGGCAGCAGCCAGTCGTAGGCCCAGAAGCGGAGCGGCGTCTTCCCGGGTCCGCGTGCATCCATGTAGTACGTGGCGTCGCGCGGAACGATCGCCGCGACGCGATCCACGAGGGCGACGTCGAATCCTCGCCCGTCGGGCCCCGCGCGCTCGGCCCGGTAGTGGTTGACACGCAGCCCGTCGCGGGCCCGCTCCACCGCCCGCCCGAGTTGGAGCGGGAAGAGGACGATCCCGGCCGCGAGCGCGACTCCCGTGAGCAGAGCCGCGGCGCGCCCGACCTCGGCGCGCGCGACGTGGCCGGCGTAGGCGCCGACGGCGACGCCGACGGGGATCGCGACTAGCGTGACGGCAAGGGGGAGTCCGCCGAGCGCGAGCGGCCCCGGAGCTACCAGCGCTCGGCCCTCGGCTCCATCGGGGGTGAGTCTAGACTCAGAGGCCGCGATGAAGCTGATCATCCAGATCCCTTGCCTGAACGAGGAGCGAGTGCTCCCGCAGACGCTCGCGGACCTCCCGCGGGAGGTCGAAGGCTTCGACACGGTCGAGTGGCTCGTGATCGACGACGGCTCCACCGACCGGACGGCGCAGACGGCCCGCGAGTACGGCGTCGAGCACGTCGTTCGCTTTACGCAGAACAAAGGGCTCGCCGTCGCCTTCCAGGCGGGAATCGACGCGGCGCTCAAGCTCGGCGCGGACGTGATCGTCAACACCGATGCCGACAACCAGTACCGCGGCGAGGACATCGAGCGCCTCGTCGCCCCGATCCTCGCGCACCGCGCCGACCTCGTCGTCGGCGCGCGCAACGTGCGCGATCACGAGGAATGGTCGGGGATGAAGAAGGTCCTGCAGTCGTGGGGCTCCTGGGTCGTCAGGCGGGCCTCCGAGACCGAGGTTCCGGACACGACCTCGGGCTTCCGCGCCTACAACCGCGAGGCGGCGCTCCGCGTGAACGTCGTGTCGCGGTTCACGTACACGCTCGAGACCCTCATCCAGGCTGGCAAGAGCGACATTGCCGTATCGCACGTGCCGGTTCGAGTCAATCCGAAGACGCGGGAATCGCGGCTCTTCCGGTCGATCCCTCAGTACCTCGCGCGCTCGATCGGCACGATCCTCAGGGTCTACGTCGTGTACGAGCCGCTGCGCTTCTTCCTGCGGCTCGCCGCGGTCGTCGCGCTCGGCGGCGCCGTCCTCCTGGGCCGTTGGATCTACATCTGGGCCACCCACGCGGGACCGACCGGGCACGTCCAGTCGCTCGTCGTCGGGGTGGGACTCCTCATCTTCGCGCTCCAACTCGCCATGCTCGGCGTGATCGGCGACCTCCTGCGCGCGAACCGCGTCATCGCCGAGCGCACCCTCCACCGCGTGCGCAAAGTCGAGCTCGAGCTCGGGGTGCTGCCCGACAGCCTGCCCGGCGAGCCGGTGGGCGCGGGTCGCCGAGAGCAACTTGAGCCCTGAAGCCAGCCTCGCCGACCTCCAGGGCCCGGCGGGGAACACCTACGACAAGTACGGCACGCGCAACCCGGTCGCGCGCCTGGTTGTCGGACGCTTTCTCCGTGCGGCCGAGGCGGCCGTGGAGGACGCCGGCGGCTCCAGCATCCTCGATGTCGGGTGTGGCGAGGGCCTGCTGACCGAGCGGATCGCGGGCCTCCGCCCCGGCGCAGACGTCGTGGGGCTCGACGTCGACGACCCGCGCCTCGGCGCCGAATGGAAGCAGCGGCGGGGGGACAACCTTTCGTTCCGCGCCGGCTCTGCCTATTCGCTTCCGTTCAAGGACGCGGCTTTCGAGCTCGTCTGCGGCTTCGAGGTCCTCGAGCATCTCGAGCGGCCCGCCGAGGCCCTCACCGAGCTGGCGCGCGTGGCGTCCCGGCACCTGGTCGTCAGCGTGCCCCGCGAGCCGCTCTGGCGAGTGCTCAACATCCTCTCGCTCCGCTACCTCCCAGCGCTCGGCAACACCCCGGGGCACGTGAACCACTGGTCGCGCGCCGGCTTCGTGACGTTCGTGCAGACCGCGGGCGACGTGACGCGGGTGCGAACGCCACCGCCGTGGACGATCGTCACCGTGCGGCGTTGAACCGCCTCCGTGGCTTGCTCGCGTCGCGCGCGGCGCGGGTTCTCGGAACGCTGCTCGCGGTCGGCCTCGTCGCCCTCCTCCTCGTCCGGCTCGGTCAGCTCTGGAGCGAGCATCCGGTACCGCTCGACGAAGCCAACTGGCCCCTCGTCGCCCTCGCGCTCGCCGTCTCCGGCGCCGCGATGACCGCCTACGGAGCCGTCTGGCCGACTACGTTCCGCGCGCTCGGCGCGGAACCTCCCGCCGGGCTCCTCGCCGCCTTCTACGCGGGTCAGCTCGCCAAGTACCTCCCCGGCGGAGCCTGGCAGTACGTCGGGCGCGCCGCCCTCGCGGCGAGATTGGGCGTGCCGCTGCGGGTCGGAGCCGGATCGCTCGGTCTCGAAGCGATCTCGTCCCTGGTCGCCGCGGCGCTCGTCGCTCCGTTCGTGCTGGCAACCGGCGCCGCATGGGGCGCCGCAGCGGCCGCGATCGCCCTGCTGGGCCTCGCCGCCGCTGAGCTTGCGGCGCGCCTGCCCATCATGCGGAGAATGGTCGTAGACCTGGGCGCACTCCGCTCCGCGACCGCCCGCTACCTCCTGGTCTGGATCGTCTTCGGAGCGGCCTTCTGGCTCACCGCGGCCGCGCTCTACTCCGTGTCCATCTCGCAGTCCCCGCTCTACACGGGCGTCTTCGCGGCCGCCTGGGCGTCGGGCTTCGTCGTCGTGTTCGCCCCCGGCGGGCTTGGAGTCCGCGAGGCCGTCATCGTCGCCCTTCTGCGCGGGCGGCTCGGAGAGAGCGAGGCAATCGTCCTCGCCGCGGCCTCGCGCATCGCGTTCACGCTCGTCGACCTAGCTGGAGGAGCGGCCGCTCTCGCGACGCTCAGGCGCACGCCCTCGGCGCAGCGAGAGAAGGCCCGCTTCTAACCGGAACCCCGTAGCCATGCGGGGTTTCGGCGTTTGTGTACCCGTTTTGTGGACCCGCAACGCTCAGTAGGGCACGCCGGCTCTCTGTCACGCGGCAGACCGATATCACCTGCCTACGGGCACCGGCGGGCTCCTCTGCCCGGATGGGCTCCGAACCCAGGGCCGGCGTGCCGTGCTGAGTCTAGGCGCGTTTCTACTCCGTCCGATCGCCTCTCCATACTCTCGTGCGTGAGCCATCAGCTCATCGCTTTGCTACCCCGGCCGCAGAGACAGCACGGCCGCTCGAGTCGAATCACTGCTGTTGCCAATCCTGGTCTCCGGCTGCGCCCTGGCCGCGAACTGATTAGGGAACTGCACGAGTCATGGGACCAAGTACGGTCCCCCATGCGCATAGGTGATGCAACGCGCCCACGCCACCGTGGGCGCGCACGGGCGCGTGTGACTCGGCGCCGCCGCCAGGTCTCTCGCGCCGCTTCTCGCGGCGACCCCTCAGCAGGCTCAGAACCATCACCACCTAACTTGGCCGGCCTCGAGCCGGCGTTTCGGCGTGCGAGCGGTGACTCGTGAGCGAGGACCGTCTCGTCGATGCGGCCTGGGTCGCTGAGTACCTTGGCGTCCCCCTCTCATGGGTCCGAGACGCGACCCGCGAGGAGCGACTGCCGTATGTGCCAGTTGGGCGCTATCGGCGGTATTGCGTGGCAGACACCAAGGGGTGGGTTGACCGCCAGAAACAGAACGGCGGCCGACGATAGCCACCGTCGTCGGTACCTGCGAGTGCTGCGACCGTCGGGACGAATCGGCTGTCATGCGCGAGCTCACCGACTCCGCATATCGGAGTTGGCGTCCCTCGCTTTGCGGGCCATGCGCCCACGAGGTCGGCGTCATGGCGACTCCGTACCTGGAACGATCGCGCTCACTTGCCCGAGTCGAGACTGGCTACTACCTCGAGGGGCGACCTCCATGCCTCACTCGGACACGTGAGGAGGAGGATGAACGACGAGCAAGGCAGCGAGCGCCGATGTTCGGAGGTCGGCTCAAATTCATTGAGCACCCTCCGCCGCTGCAAGCGAGATGGAACCACGCTCGCCAGTCCCATGACCTACGGCGGTTGCGAGAACGTAGGTTCACGCTTCCGGTTGGCCTCGTCTCGCGAATTGCTAGACATCTTCGAGCGAACTGCTCGTCCACCCGTTCTTCCAGATCATCTAAGCGCCCACCAAGAGGCCGCCCTCATAAGGGTTCTTGAACGCGCCTCTTGGCTCGCGCGCCTTATTGAGATCCCGCCGCATGGCGAGAACTTCGGCTGGGCTTGGCGGGCATCACGAAACGATGAGACCGACGAGTCGGGATTTGAGGTCAAGCGTCGGCCGCTGGATACGAAGAGTTGGCAGATTGCAGAATTGATGAAGTCGTCTCGCGGTTTCTCAATCCTCAAGCTGGGTGCCACGGGCAGACCCCGAGGCCGACCATGGAGAGGCGTCAGGAGCAAGGAACTAATTGGAGCACTCATCGAAGCCCGCCTGGGTGATCGTTCTCTTGAAGAGCTCCTCGGCTCAATTCGCAGGGGCCGGCCATCGCCGGAGCGCGCCGCGGTGCGCGCTGATCTTGCGGTGATCGTCTGGGACATCCTCCAGCCGCAGAATCAGGTAAATGCACCCGCGCTGGCCGACTTTCTCGGCGTCTCGAGATCGACTCTCTGGGGTCTCGCTCGAGACGGCAAAGAAAAAAACGAACGAAAATCCCCTAAGGGGGGAGAGGAGTTTTCCCGTGCTGCCTAGTCATGTCACACCCGATACGGAAAGGAGGAGCGGCGTTGCTCGTCCGAAGTGAAACTCCCGATTCGTACCTGAGCGTCCGCATTACCCGTGATCTACGCGACCGCCTGTGCGAGCTCGCGCTCGCTCGAGATCACACATACAGCCAAGAAGTCCGGCGGGCCCTGCGGTTCTATCTGGCGCATGAAGAGGGCGACCTCGGAGTTGTGGTAAGCGCTGGCCCCCGTGTCCCGCGGCGATGACCGCCACGGGCGTGCCGAGCGTAACCGTCTCTTTCGCTGGCGGGATGCGATCGTGAACAGCACTCTCACACCTACCCAACGGTTTGTCGCTCTCGTCCTCTCGCTGCACATGGATCGGGAAGGCGACTCGTGTTGGCCGTCCCTTTCGACGCTCGCGGCCGAGACTGGCCTTTCACGCCGCACGGTTATCCGGGCTCTGAACGACCTCGATCCCGACTTCCTCATGCGAAAACGTGGCGGTCCCGGTCGCGGACCGACGCGCTACACGGCTGTCCTTCCTAGTGACACCCCTGTCACTACCCGACGGGCCAAAGTGGTGACACAGGCGACCCCAGGTAGTGACACCCATGGCACACGAGGACGTCCATTAGGACGTCAGACGGCGGCGTCGCTGAATGGCGACACGCCGCCCGAGTTCGATCCTGACCGTTTGCTTGCCGAGATCGCTGCGCTTGAGGGGGCGAGATGAGTGCGAGGCCCATCTTTCGATTGCTACTCGGCGGGAGCGAGCCCGACGCCTTCGAGTGAGCACTCCCGAAGAAAATCTCAAGTGGGCGAGGTTCCAGCTCGATCGCCTCTATGGTGCTGACAGCTCCTCGCTCGAGGAGCTCGACGCGGGAGTCTGTGACCAGTGCGAGCGCGACGTGTTGAGACGCTGGCGCTACGGGCGTCTTGCTCTTTGCCGTGCTTGCGCTTGGCATCGGGCAAGGACGCAGGCGAGATCGGGAAGGCGGCCTAGGGGCGAAGCCCTCTCCACACGCGTCTACTCCCACCCGAAGTCGCGCCCGAGCAGCTCGTAGAGAGATTCGTTATGTGGCCTGTAGAACCTTCGCAGCACCTGACGAGCAGCGTCCGGGATCTCAGCTTGATCCTCACCAACGTGAATCAGAGGCCAGCCATTTCCGAACTCATGATCCGGTAAGTCGAGGAATGCCACGGTTTGGACCACGACACGGGCCGGGTCGCGCCTTAGCTCCGACGACTCGAGCACAAGGATTTGGTCTCGCTGAAACACATCGAGATACCGCTGAAGCTGCTGGTAATAGAGACCATGTGCAATATAGCCAGGCTCCAATGGAGCGGCGCCAATCTTGAGCTGCTCTAGCTCCGCGCAAACCGCTTCATCAAACTCTCGCGTTTCCCTGCGAGGGGCATAGATTTCTGGACGATAGTCGATTAAGCCAAATCTGCGGTACATCTTCCAGGCAGAAAAGGCCCGCTCCACAGGGTCTCTTAGTATGGCAATGAGCTTCATGCTCGCGTTATATCTGCGAATACGCTCGGGAACCGCGGGATAGTACAAGTATTCAGGCGTTGCTTCGTAGGTAATTCCATCCTTGCCGAGCTCATGAGGAAGCGGGAAATGACCGTGATACCATGCTGCGGCGCTCGGATAGGTGGTCGGATCAAAGAAATCGACTCCTTTTTGCTTTGAGGCGAGAGGATGATTTGGATGTTCGGGCCACGCCTCAAAGAGCTCCGGCGAAAAAAAGCCGATCTCCTTCTGGGTGCCCGTGACGACGTCGGGATGCTCTGCGAGATAGTAATAGAGCGCGGTTGTGCCAGCCTTCTGAGCCCCGACGATTAAGAA
>DASXRO010000088.1:0-12964 GCA_036506555.1 Gaiellaceae bacterium | reverse complement strand
CCATGACGGCGGCAAGACCTGGACGCTGAACCACGTCATCGCCAACACCAACTCGAAGTTCGGCTGGTCCCTGCCGGGCGGCGGCGGGATCGACTCGAAGGGGAACGCCTACTTCGCCTGGGAGGGCTTCAACGCCAACGGCAAGCCCTCCGGCCAGGTAAACCTCTTCATCACGCGCTCGACCGACGGGGGCGAGACGTGGCAGAGCTTCCCGGTCGATATCTCGCAGGCGCCGCCGCAGTGCGGAACCTGCGGCTGGGCCTACTGGGGGCCGCAGACGACGCTGGCGCTCGACGACCGCGACCGG
Source organism: Gaiellaceae bacterium (assembly GCA_036506555.1). GTDB lineage: Bacteria > Actinomycetota > Thermoleophilia > Gaiellales > Gaiellaceae > JAIBJP01. Next base: position 12,657 of record DASXRO010000088.1, on the reverse strand, counting down.
GTCTACGTCCTCTACAACGCGAACACCGTGAAGTACGGCCCGAACCGCATGTACTTCGCGCGCTCGACCGACGGCGGGGCCACATGGGACCGCCGCGCCGACGTCTCGGCCGCCCAGAACGGCTCGAACAACCTCTTCCCCGCGATCGTAGCGCGCGGCAACGGCGACGTCCGCATCGCCTGGCAGGACGACCGTAACGGCTTCGACACGGGGAACGACGATCCGAACGCGCGCTGGAACACGTACTACCGCTCATCCACGGACAGCGGCGCCACCTGGTCGTCCGAGGCCAAGCTGTCCCAGTTCGTCACCGGCTACTCGTACAAGTACGCGACGCCGACGGACGGCTTCGCCGAGCCCTACGGCGACTACTTCGAGCTCGACATCGACGGCGCCGGGAAGACGCACGCGCTCTGGGGGGAGGGGCCGAGCTACTGGGGCCCCGGGAACCTCTGGTACGCGCGCGGCAGCTAGCCGCTGGACGCTAGAGCCGGCCCGATCGAATCACGCCCCAGGCCAGCCAGAGCCCGAGCACAGCGGAGACGCTGAAGCCGACGACCGAGAAGACGTGAAGCCCGAGAACGTGCGGGCCTGAGTCGGCGAAGATGCCGATCAGGGCCGAGCCGATCACGCCCGTGCCGGCGACGATCGCGATCACGAGCCGGTTCACCACCTTGTCCATCTGGTGGAAAAACGTGTCGAGCCCCTCGTGGCGGAAGCCGACCTCGATCTGGCCGTCACGCACCTGCTCCATCGTCTCGTGCACCTGGTACGGCAGCTCCCTGAGCATCCCCGCGAGGGTCCGCGCCTCCTGGGCGGAGCGCCTCGCCACGCGCTGCGGCGTGAAGCGCTCGATCATGAGCTCGCGCGCGTAGGGCTTCGCCACGTCGAAGACGTTGAAGTCGGGGTACAGCTCCATCCCGACCGAGCCGAGCGTGGCGATCGCCCGGTCGAGGAGGACGAAGCGGGTCGGGAGCTGCAGGTGCATGCGGTAGATGAGCGCGAAGGCCTCGCGGATCAGCTGGATCGGGTCGATCTCGGAGAGCCGCGCGCCGTAGTAGCGGTAGTAGACGTCGCGGAGCTCGGTGACGAACTCCTCCTCCTTGTCCTTCGGATAGCGGACGCCCAGCGCGGCCAGCCGCCGCGGCAGCTCCTCGATGCGCTCGTTCACCGCGGCGATGAAGAGGGCAGTCAGCTTCGACATATCTTCGTCGGTCAGCTTCCCGGCCATGCCGAAGTCGATGAGGCCGATCGTCTCGCTCTGCGCGAGCACCATGATGTTGGAGGGATGCGGGTCGGCGTGGAAGAAGCCGTGCCGGAAGATCATGTGCATCCACGCCTCGGCGATCAGGTAGGCGAGCCGCTGGCGCTCGTCGATCGTGTACGTCGCGAAGTCGAGGTCGCGCAGGTGCACGCCCTCGAGCAGCTCGAGCGTGAGAACGCGCGTGCGCGAGTAGCTCCAGTAGACCTGCGGGACGCGAACGTGCGGATGGCCGGCAAAGTCGCGGTGGAACTGCTCGGCGTTCCGCGCCTCCATGCGGTAGTCGAGCTCCTGGCGGATCGTCCGCGCGAACTCATCGACGAGCGAGACCGTGTCGATGAACTCGAGCGCTTTCACGCGCTCGCGCACGAGCCGCGCGACCTGGTACATGAGCTCGAGGTCGGCCTCGATCTGCCGCGGCGCCTCCGGGCGCTGCACCTTGACGGCGACCCGGCGCCCGTTGGGCAGGACGGCCCGGTGCACCTGGCCGATCGAGGCGGCCGCGACCGGGTTCTCCTCGAACTCGAGGAAGAGCTGCTCGACGGACAGCCCGAGCTCCTCCCGGATCACGAGCTCCGCCTCCTTGAACGGGAAGGGCGTGACGTCGTCCTGGAGCGCCTTCAGCTCGAAGACGATGTCGGGCGGGACGACGTCCGGACGCGTCGAGAGCAGCTGGCCGAACTTCACGAACGTCGGCCCGAGCTCGTCGAGCATCTGCCTGAGCCGAAGGCCGCGGGTCGATCCCGCATCCGCGGCCGGAGCGACCTCCCGCTCGCGCCGTGAGAGGAGCCCGCCCGGGCGATGCGTGTCGAAGAAGTACCCGAAGCCGTGCTTGGCCGCGACCTGCGAGATCTCGGAGATGCGGCCGAGCCTGCGGACGGCCGGTCGGGTGCTCATAGGCTGGTCTTCCGCCTATGAGGAAGTGGAAGGGGTGTGGGGGAACCGGGAGGTTCCCCCACTGGATCAAAGAAGGGGGCTCGCTGGGGAAACACGGTTTCCCCCGCGGGAGCGAGCCCAAGGCGAGCGACGCTCAAGGCTCCTGCTTCTCGACGAGGCGGAGGCGGTGCTCGAGCTGGGCCAGTCTGAGCTCGAGCTCCTCGTACTCACGCCGCGTCACGAGCCCGAGCTCGCGGAAGAAGGACCCGAGCGAAGAGCTCGCCCGCTCGCCGACCCGCAACGCGTCGCCGCGCCAGCGTCCGACGACCTCGTCGACCAGGTCGCGCGCGTCGTCCTGGGTGAGCTTCCCCTTCTGCGCCAGCTCGCCGACGAGCTCGTCGGCGCGCTCCTTCGTGATCGCCACCGCGCCGACGCCGGCGAGGAGAATCTCCTCGGCGAGGTCGCGGAGACCGCCCGAGTTGTTATCTCGCTCGGCCATGCGGCCTCGCCCGCCGGCGCTTGCGGCGCGCCTCCCGTCTTGCGGCTGCGGCTCCGTCGCTGCCCGGCGGGGGAGCGGACGCGGCTGCGACAGGCTCCTCCTCCGGCACGACCTCGGGCTCGGGCTCCACGACGGCCTCCCCTTCCTCCCCGTCGCCCGGCTCGAGCTTCTCGCGCAGGCCGGCCGTCTTGCGCTTGGCGAACTCCGGCTCCCGCTCCTTGAGGATGACGAGCAGCGGCGTCGCGATGAAGATGGTCGAGTAGGCGCCCGAGGCGATGCCGACGAGCAGCGCGAAGGCGAAGTCCTTGAGCGTGTCGCCGCCGAAGACGAGCAGCGACGCGACCGGCAGGAGCGTGATGAACGTCGTCGCCAGCGAGCGGCGGATCGTCTCCCACAGCGACTGGTTCGCGATCGCGGCGAAGCTCGAGCGCCGCATGAGCGGCACGTTCTCGCGCACGCGGTCGAAGATGATGATCGTGTCGTAGATCGAGTACCCGAGTATCGTCAGCACCGCTGCAACGGTCGAGGTCGACACCTCCCGCGACGTGATGGAGTAGACGCCGAGTGTTATGAAGATGTCGTGGACGAGGGCGACGAGCACGGGCACGGCGAACTTGAACTCGAAGCGCCACGCCACGTAGATGACGATCAGGAGCAGCGAGACGACGACGGCGATGATCGCGCTCTTCAGGATCTGGCGGCTGAAGCTCGCGGAGACGTTCTTGACGCCGACGGACGTGGCGCCGAGCTTCGTCTTGAGGGCGGCCTCGAGGTCGTTCTGCTTCGTGAGCGAGAGCGACTTCGTCCGCATCTGGAACTGGGTGTAACCGCCGTTCGTCTCCTTGCCGCGGCCCTGGATGACTGCATCGCCGAGCCCGAGGCTCGAGGCCTCGTTGCGGATGTCCTGGACCGGGTGCGACTGCGGCGTCTTGAAGGCGACCTGGCTCCCGCCCTTGAAGTCGATCCCCAGGTTGAGGCCCTGGGCGCCGAGCGACGCGATGCCGATGACGAGCACGGTTCCGGAGAGGGCGAACCAGAGCTTCGTCTTGCCGATGAAGTTCACCCGCTGCCAGGCGGGGATCTTCTGCGCGCTGGCGCCCATGAACGCCGGGTTGTTGAACCAGCGGAAGCCGGCGAGGACGCCGAGGAGCGCCCGTGTCGCGGCGACGGCGGTCACCATCGAGATGAGCGTTCCGATGAGGAGCATGAGGGCGAAGCCCTTCACGCCGCCCGTGGCCGCCATGAAGAGGACGGCCGCGGTGATCATCGTGACGACGTTCGCATCGACGATCGTGTTGAAGCCCTTGCGGTACCCGCCTGCGATGGCGGCGCGCACCGATTTGCCCGCGCGCACCTCCTCCTTGATGCGCTCGAAGATGACGACGTTCGCATCGGCCGCGACGCCGATCGTGAGGATGAGGCCGGCGAAGCCGGGGAGTGTCATCGTCACCCCGAAGATGAGGATCGCGCCGTAGAGAAGCACGCCGTAGATCCCGAGGCCGATGATGGCGACGACGCCGAGGAAGCGGTAGAAGAGGAGCAGGAAGAGCGCGACGGCCGCGAGGCCGAAGATCGCGGCAATGAGGGCCTGGTGGAGCGAGTCCTGGCCGAGCGTCGCCGAGATGTCGGTGCGCGCGACCTGGTCGAACTCCACCGGAAGCGCACCGGTCTGGAGCACGAGGGCGAGGTCCTTGGCCTCCTGCACCGAGTCGAGGCCGGTGATCTCGGCGCGACCGCCTGAGATGCCGTCGCGCAGGCCGGGGTCGTCGAAGTCGATCGACGGATACGAGCGGATCTCGCCGTCGAGGACGATGGCGAAGCTCTGCTTGTAGGCCTCCCGGGAGGATCCCTGCGCACCGGCGAGCGTCGCCTGCTGGAGGCCGCGCTGGGACAGCTCACGGGTGATCTCGTGGAACTTGTCCCCGCCCTTGTTCGTGAACTCGAGCGTAACGATCGGCTGGTTTCCCGCCCCGAAGTCCTGGCGTGTCCCCTGTCCCTTGAGGTCGCTACCCGTCAGCTCGGGGATCGGGTGCTGCTTGTTGGTGGGCTGATACTTGAAGAGGTAGTAGAACGTCGCGCCGGGCGGTGGCGGCCCGGCGCCGGGGCAGACAGTGGCGTTGTCCGCGCAGCTCAGGATCGTGCGACCCTCCGGGACGGCGTAGAACTTCGATCCCGCCGGGGCGGTGCCCCCGACCTGGCGCAGGATCGCCTCTTTGGTATCGGAGGGGCCCGCGATCCTCTTCCCCTTGGCCGAGTAGAGGTACCACGCCGTGGGCGTCCCCTTCTCGGCGAGCTTCTCCTGGCTGCGGAGAAGGGTGATCAGCTGGCGGATCGGCAGGATCTGGCCGCCCGCGCCGATCGAGGGCGGCAGCAGGTCGCCCTGGAGGTCGTAGAACTGCAGCTGGGCCGTCTGGCCGACGATCTCCGCGGCGCGCGCCGAGTTGTGGACGCCCGCCAGCTCGACCGCGATCTGGTTCTGTCCTTGTCGGGTGATCACCGGCTCGGCGACACCGATCTTGTCGATCCGCGAGCGCATGATCTCGATCGAGCGGTCGAGATCCTCCTGCGTGATCGCCCGTCCTCTCGGCGCCTTCGCCTGGAGGATGACCTCGAGCCCGCCCTGGAGATCGAGGCCGAGCGTCGGCGTGCGGAAGACGGCCAGTACGACGACGCCTGCGACCGCGGCGAAGAGGGCGGCGAGGATGGTGAGGTAGCGGCGCACTAGCTCGTGTCAGCTGCGGGCAGCGTCGCGCTCCTCGGCCGTCATCGGCTCGTCGGCCGTGGTCGGCTCCCCACTCGCCTCGGCTTCGCCTTCGGCCGTCTCGAGCCGCTGGAGCTCCTCGGGCGGCACGATCGCGGCGATTGCCTGCCGTGCGACCGCGATCCGCACGTCCTCGTCGACCTCGACCATCACGCGCTCGGTGTCGATCTGCACGACCTCGCCGTAGATGCCGCCTCCCGTGATCACCTCGTCGCCGACCTTCAGCGAGCCGAGCATCTGCTGGCGTGTCCGCTCCCGCTGGCGCTGAGGCCGGATGAGCAGGAAGTACATGAAGGCGAACAACGCGAGAAGGACGAGGAAGAAACCATTACCCACGAGAAACCTCCTGCCTGGCGCTGGGACCGGGTCCGCGCTCCGGCGGTCAAGAATGGTTCAGATGCGTGCTCGGACAAAGGTATCAAGCGCGAATACGACGACGTACTAGCTCGCAGCTTCGAGCCGCTCAAGCGCAGCCCTCTTGTAGGACGAGAGCTCGCCTCGCTCGATCGCCGCGCGCGCGCCGGCCGTGAGGTCGAGCACGAAGCGCAGGTTGTGCTCCGACAGGAGGATGAGGCCGAGCAGCTCCTGCTGGTTGACCAGGTGGCGCAGGTACGCGCGGCTGAAGCGCCTGCAGGCCGAGCACGGGCAGTCGTCATCCAGTGGGCGCGGCTCGCGCGCGAAGCGGGCGTTCTTGAGGTTCAGGCGGCCCTCCCAGGTCAGCGCCGAGCCCGTGCGCCCGAGTCTCGTCGGCAGCACGCAGTCGAACATGTCGATTCCGCGCTCGATCACCCCGAGAATGCCGGCGGGATCGCCGATGCCCATGAAATAGCGGGCCCGTTCGGCGGGGAGAAGCGGAGCCGACCAGGCCACGGTGTCGAGCATGAGCGCCCGGTCCTCCCCCACGCTGAGTCCTCCCAGCGCATAGCCGTCAAAGCCGAGCGAGGCGATCTCGTCGATCGACCGTCGCCGCAGATCGGTGTCCGTGCCGCCCTGCGCGATGCCGAAGAGGAGCTGGCCGTCGGCGCGCGGGGCCGCGAGCTGGCGCCCGGCCCAGACGGTGGTCGTGGCGGTCGCGAGCTCGAGCTCGGCGCGCGGGATGTCCGCGGGCGGGCAGACGTCGAGGCACATGGCGATGTCGGAGCCGAGCCGGCGCTGTGCCTCGGCGACGAGCTCGGGGGTGAAGCGAGCCGGCTGCCCGTCGTACACCGAGCGGAACGTGACGCCGTCATCGTCCACGGACGCGATCGTTTCGCGGAGCGAGAAGACCTGGAAGCCGCCCGAGTCGGTGAGGATCGGGCCCTCCCAGCCCATGAAGCGGTGGAGGCCGCCGAGCCCCTCGATCAGCTCCGCGCCCGGGCGGAAGTGCAGGTGATAGGTGTTGCCGAGGAGGATCGTCGTGCCAAGCTCGCGCAGGCGCTCCGGGTCGAGGCCCTTCACGGTCGCCTTCGTCCCGACGGGCATGAACGCGGGCGTCGGGACCTCTCCGTGAGCGGTGTGGAGGACGCCGGCGCGCGCCTCGCCGTCGGTCGCGGTGACCGTGAAGCTCACGACACGCGCACGCGACGCTTTTGACTCGATCCCCGTACCACGCGCGCAGTTTCCTCGACTAGGCTTGAAGCGGGAGGAGGCAAGGGGTGGCCCCTCACAGAATCAGCATGGCGTCGCCGAACGAGTAGAACCGGTAGCGCTCCGCGATAGCCAGCTTGTACAGCCGCCTGACCTCTTCGATGCCCGCGAACGCCATCACGAGCGCGAGCAAGGTCGAGCGCGGCAGGTGGAAGTTCGTCACGAGCGCGTTCGTCCGCAGGAACTCGAACCCGGGGGTCACGAACAGGTTCGTCCGTCCTTCAGGCGGCGACCCCTGCGCCAGCGACTCGAGCACCCTCACCGTCGTCGTTCCGACCGCTGTCACGTGTGCGGCGGAGCGAATCCGCTCGCACGCCGCCGCGCTCACCTCGTAGCGTTCGCTGTGCAGTTCGTGCTCCCCGAGCGTCTCGGCCGTGATCGGACGAAAAGTGTCCAGCCCGACATGCAGCGTGACGCGCTCGACGTCGAGCCGATCGAGAAGCCCGGACGTGAAATGGAGGCCGGCAGTCGGCGCCGCGGCCGAACCGGCCTCGTTTGCGTAGACGGTCTGGTACCGCTCGGGATCGTCCAGAGGCTCCGTGATGTACGGCGGAAGCGGCGCTTCTCCCGCAGGCTCGCCCTCGAGACGGAGGCGCCAGCGTCCATCTCCAAGGCTCTCGAGCAACTCGACCGGACCGAGCCGCATGCCGGCCCGCAGGCGCCGGCTCGGGCGCGCGAGCGCCTCCCAGACATCCGGGTGCAATTGTTCGACGAGGAGCACCTCGGCCTCGCCTCCTCCCGGCCTTCGCAACCGCAGGCGGGCCGGAACCACCCGGGTGTCGTTCACGACGACGAGACTGGCGGGCGGCAGCAACTCGGGCAGGTCGCGGAACACGGCGTGCCGTACGCTCCCGCTCGCCCGCTCGAAGACGAGGAGTCGCGACTCATCTCGAGGCTCGACCGGACGCTGGGCGATGAGCTCCGGCGGAAGCTCGTAATCAAGCTCGGACGCCTTCATGCCGACATCCGGGACGAAGGTTAAGCTGCGGATATGGATCGCGACGCCCTCGATCGAGCCAGGATGCGCCTCGCCGAAAACAGCGGAGGAGGCCCCGACGACGCTGCTCTCGAGGCCCTCCTCGAACGGGCGCGAGCCGGTCTCGAAGCTCTCGCTGTCACCACGGCGGAGCTCGAAGCGGGCATGCCCGAGCGCCTCGACACCGCGCTCCAGCGGGGTTTGCGCGACGAAGTGCTCCCAGTCGCGCGCCACTTGGCAGAGGTGCGCGGCCTCTCGGCCCAGACAATTCGCCGCCTCGAGCGGCTCAACGGGGACCTCGCCGCCGACCGCAAGGCGCGGGTCGAGGACCTGGCCCTGCTCGTCGACCTGATCGCCACGGGCTGGCGCGGCGTGGAGAAGCGGCTCGACCGCATCGAGCGCGTCCTCAACCGGGTCGAGCGCGTGCTCGAGGATCGGCCCCCCGCAGCCGTCTACCGCATCGAGCGCAAGCCCGGCGCCTAGCCGGCCGCCGGCAGCCGCAGCTCGAAGCGCGACCCCTGGCCGGCGTCGGACTCGAGCGCGAGCTCGCCTCCGAGCGCATGCGCGAGCTCGCGCGCGATCGGCAGCCCGAGCCCCGTCCCGTCGCCGGCACGCGACCAGAACGGCCGGAAGATCCGCTCGCGTTCCTGGGCGTTGATGCCCGGGCCCGAATCCGACACAGCCACGGCAATCGTCCCGTTCGCGGACGTCAGCTCGAGAGAGATCCGCCCGCCGTCTGGTGTCCACGCGAACGCGTTGTCGAGCAAGTTGGAGACGATCTGGAGCACTCGGTCCCCGTCGGTCGAGATCACCGGGTCGGACGCGAGCGAGCACTCGTAATCGATGCCTCGCCGCCGCGCCTCCTCGGTGAAGCTCTGGTAGGCCTGCTCGAGCAGGCGCTTGAGCTCTACCTCCTCCTCCTCGAGCGTGAACTGATGTGCCTCCATGCGGGCGAGGTCGAGAACGTCACGGACGAGCCGCGCCAGTCGGTCGGTCTCGGCGTGGATGACGGCAAGCGAGGCGTCGCGGGCCTCGGCGTCTTCGGCGAGCCCCTCACGGAGGGCGTCGACGTGACCGCGGATCGCAGTGACCGGCGTTCGCAGCTCGTGTGAGACGACCATGAGGAAGTTCCGCTCGCGCCGCTGTGACTCGGCGAGGCGCTGAGTCATCTCGCGGAAGCGGTCAGTGAGGTGCCCGACCTCGTCGCCCGACTTCGTCTCGGGAAGCTCCGCGTCGTACAGCCCCGCCGCGACCTGGTCCGCGGCACGCGAGAGGGCGAGCACGGGATTCGTTAGCCGCCGCGAGAGATACCAGACTAGCCCGGCCGCAACGACGAGGCCGGCGAGGAGGGCGAGGCCCATGCGGCCAAGAAGGACGAGCCAGCGGGAGCGGAGCTCGGCACGAGGCTTGGCCACGACGAGCGCGCCGAAGGTGTCGCCCCCCACTGTGATCGGATAGGCCGCCGCGAGGTACGTTCGATCTGCCCCAGGGGGCACGAACTCGAAGGTCTCGACCTGGCCGGTCTTCAGCATCTTCCAGTCCACGACGCTGCGGTCGAGCGGCCGCAGGCCCGAGCGCTCGCCCGGGAAGATCTCGACGCCGGCGTAATAGATCCTCGAGCCGGTGGCGTTCTCGAGCAGGGGCGCGGCGAACCCCGGCGCCTGCTTGGCCTCGTCGACGCTGCGGATGGCCTGTTCCTGGTAGAGCCTCGCGAGCCCGCTGGCCTGGCGGCGGAGCTCCGAGAGGGTGCGGTCACGCGTGTAGTCCTGGAAGAGCCGAACGGCGAGGAGCGCCGTGATCGCCCCGGCAACCAGCACCGCCGCGAGGAAGAGAGCGGAGATGCGGAAGCGCAGGGAGCGCACCTGCCTCGCCCCCTACGACGCGCGCGCGACCCTGGGCTCCGCCGAGACCTTGTAGCCGACGCCCCAGACGGTCACGATCGGAGAGGCGTCGCCGAGCTTGCGCCGGAGCTGGCGCACGTGGACGTCGACCGTCCGGGTGTCACCCGCGAACGTGTAACCCCACACGCGCTCGAGCAGCTGGTCACGCGTGAGAACGAGGCCGCGGTGGTCGAGCAGCTCCCAGAGCAGGTCGAACTCCTTCGGCGCGAGCTGGATCTCGTCTTCGCCGACGACGACCTCGCGCCGGCCGGCGTCGATGCGCAGCTCGCCGTGCTCCAGATAAGCGCTCACGAGCTCGCGGCGCTCTGGGTTCGCACGACGGAGAATCGACTTCACGCGGGCGACGAGCTCGCCGGGGTTGAACGGCTTCGTCAGATAGTCGTCCGCGCCGACCTCGAAGCCGATGATCTTGTCGACGTCGTCGTCCCGCGCGGTGAGCATGAGAATCGGGACATCGGAGCGTTGCCGCAGCCGGCGACAGACGTCGATTCCATCCAGGTCGGGGAGCATGAGATCGAGCACGACCAGTGACGGCGCGTCGGCGGCGGCCTGCTCGATCGCGCCTGTCCCCGACGAGGCCACGCGCACCGCGAAGCCTGCCCGCTTCAGGTACATGGCGACGAAGGAGGCGATGCTGGGTTCGTCCTCGACTACCAGAATCGAATGAGTGGAGGGACGACTCACGAGGTCACATCCTGACACAGCGTCCGGCTGATGGGCAGCTGCTAGCAGCCGGCGCCGAGCTGGCGCGTCCATGCGGACCGCGGCCAGGGACGAAGAACTCCGTTTTCCCCCACCCTGAACTTGCCCGGATCGCCCACGTCGACGCCATCCAGCGTCATGCAGCCGCGGACGAACCCGCTGGCATTGATGCCCACACCCTTCAGCCGGAGACGCCACTGAGCCGGTGGCGGCGGCGTGTGGAAGCCCATGCGCAAGCTAGAGCTGTTTGGCCCGCGGTATTCGATGAGGCCGCTCGCGAGCGTTCGCTTGGACGCGTATCCGCTCACGATCACGTTCCTGGTCGCGACGATGCGTCCGCGCCTCACCGAGCCGAAGAAGTTGCCCTTGTACCTGACCTTGGCCAGCCCGGCTCCCCTGTCGAACTGGAGATAGACGCTCCCCTCGGTCCGCGCGACCGTCGCGTCGGCAGCGGGGACGGCGAGGAGGCCCACGAGGAGAACGATGAGAAGAAAGCGCCGCATGGCAGGAGTCGAAGCCGACTATCGCGCCCTGGAATGATGCTTGTTTGAGCGATTTGTAAGGACGCTGTAATCGGCTTGCAGGAAGACTGTCGCCGGGGGCGAACGCCGTCCACCAACCGCACTAGGATCGGCCCTGCTTCCGAGGCGCCTCCCGATGGACTCCGACGCTCGCCACGACCGCACGGTTCGCTTGCTCGCCACTCGCCTCGAGACGCTCGCGGTTGCCTCGCTCCGCTCGCCGGGCGGCGAGCGCACGTACCGGGATCACATCCTCGCCGCCCTCGCGGCGACGAGGCACGCGGTCGCGCTCGAGCTCCTTTCCCCGACGGAAGCGGACACGATCTGGGCCGACGTCGCCCGGCGCCATCCGGAAGCCGGCTGGTGTCGCGGCGGGCCGCGGCTGGCGGCCTAGGAGCTCGGCTAGGCGACCCGACGGACGGAGTTCCGTAGCCCGACCGCGTTCTCGTGGCTCGAATGCTGCGGATCGCGGAGCCAGCCTTCGCGGGCCGCCTCCCTCTCGCAGAGGAAGCAGACGACGCGCCCGGACGGTCGGTCGTGGCGCGAGCGCCAGTAGCGAAAGCTCTCGCCCGCGAGGAGGTTGCGGCGGCAGACGGCACACATCGTCACCGCCCGTACATGGTAGGTCCGGGACCGGACGAGGCTACGTCTCGTAACGGAAGAAGCCCTCGCCGCTCTTGCGTCCGAGGCGGCCCGCGTCGCGCATCTCGATGAGCCGCGGCGGGGGCGCCATGGGGGGCTCGGCGAGGGCAGCATGAAGAGCCTCGGCGGCGTGGACGTGGACATCCACGCCGATGAGGTCGATCAGGGCGCACGGTCCGATGGGCCAGTTGAGACCGGCTGTCATCGCGGTGTCCAGATCCTCCGGTGTGACCCCGGTCTCGTCGAGCACGCGGACGCAGTCGTTCAGCAACGGGATGAGGATTCGGTTGACGACGAAGCCGGGCGTGTCGCCGCAGCGAATGGGCCGCTTCCCGATTCGCTCCGCGAAGGCATACGCCGTTTCCACGGCCTCCTCCGAGCTCGCCTCCGCGCGCACGACCTCGACGAGCGAAAGCACGGGCGCCGGGTTGAAGAAGTGCATGCCGACCACGCGCTCGGGCCGCTCCAACCCTGCGCCGATGTCGGCCACGGACAGGGCCGAGGTGTTCGTGGCGAGAATCGTCTCCGCGCCGACCAGCGACTCGAGTTCGCGGAAGAGCGACCGCTTCGCGTCCAGCTCCTCGACGATCGCCTCGATCACGAGATCGCAGCCGGCGACATCGCCGAGCTCCGTCGTCGTTTCCAGCCGGGCCAGCGCCGCCTCCTTGTCCTCTCCCGTCAGACGCCCCTTCTCGACTCCGCGGCCGAGGTAGTGGTCGATCCGAGCGCGGGCGGCTTCCACGAGCTCCTCGCTCACCTCGCGGCCGACAGTGGTGACCCCCGCCTGGATGCAGACCTGGGCGATGCCCGCCCCCATCGTCCCGAGCCCGACCACGCCGACCTTGTCAATCTCCATCGCCAAGGGCGGGAGCGTAATGGTTGATTGTCTCTA
>DASXRO010000087.1:0-7124 GCA_036506555.1 Gaiellaceae bacterium | reverse complement strand
GCGCGCAAGCGTGCCCGGTCCGATCGACTTCCTTCGTCTCGCCGCACTCGCCGTCTTTCTCGCGCTCGTTGCGGTTGGGCTCTGGCTGCTCGACGTGGCCTGGTGGGTCATTCCTCCTGTAATGGTCGTGGCGCTCTTCGTCGCCTGGACGATCGAATGGCTGGCTTGGCGACAGGGCCGGCCGCTGCCGCTCGACGTCGCAGTCGAGGAGGTTGAAGGAGTTCCGGCTCCGCCGTACGAGGAGCCGCTACCCGCTCCAGCCCAGGCGATCCAGCCTCCCTTGCCGCCTCAGGTCGAGCCCGCGGCTCCGCCTGCGCCCGAGCCTGCGCCCGCTCCGGAACCGGCGGCGGGGGCAGCGGAGCCGGAGCCGGCTCCGGTGGCGGAAGCTCCGCCCGAGCCGGTCGTGGCACGCGAGCCCTCGCCGGAGGAGCAGGCACGGCCGCCGTGGCGGCCACGCCGCGTGCGTCTGCGGTCCGTGCCCACGCCCCGTCCTCAACCCGAGCCGGCGCCGACTCTGGAGGACGAGGCCTCGGTGGTGGCCTTGCGGCCACGTACGCTCGAGCCCCGCCAGTGGAATCTTTGGGATCTCGAGCGGATCGCGCGCGAGCAGCGTCCGAACCATCCCGAGCGCCGCGACGAATGGGCGTACCTGTTCCTGCATCTTCGTCAGTTCGCGGACGCGGACGGCTCGCTTCCGACCGAGTTCGACGGGCTCGTGCGCGAGTCGTTCAGCAGCCTGCTCGAGCCCTCCCACCGCCCGTGAAGCCAGCCTTCCTCCAGCGCCAAGCGGCGCTGGCGGGTGTCGCGCTCCTTGCGACGCTCGGCGCCCTGGCGCTTGGGAACCGAGGCGGCTCGAGCCCGAATCAGCCGCCTGTGCAGGAAGTGAGTTGGGAGTCCGCGGTCGTCGGCGTGCTGCCCCCGAGTGCGTACGAGCACAAGACAGTCTGCGGCACCCAGCTCGACTCCGGGACCCTCGGCGTCGCCCACCCGCTACTCCCCTGCGGCGTCGACCTGATCGTCTCCGTCGGCAGCAAGGAGATTCGCACGGAGGTTGTCGAGCGAAGACCTGTCGGACCGGGGCGTGTTTTCGACCTCACACAGGCGCTCGCGGACGCGCTCGGCGTGCAGGGGACGACGACGATCCGCTGGCGCTTCGCCGGCTAGCCGGGCGACTTCAGCCCGAGTGCGCGCACGGCCCAGGGCAGAGCTGCGCGGAGCTGCCTGAGCCGCACTTCGCCCAGGAGAGGTGCGGTCGGCGGCGGGGGCAACCCGGCGCGAGCAGCGAAGAATCCGGCGATCAGCGAGGCGGCCTCGGGTTCGTCCGGGAGGATCGCCTCGGGTGCAGGTCCTCCTTTCTGCATGAAGACTCGGAAGCCACGCCGCCACGTCGACTTTGGGATTTCCGATGACGGCCCAGTTCCAGTCGACGAGGACTGTGCGCTCGCCGAGGAAGCAAACGTTGTCGCTCCGGACATCGAAGTGAAGGAAGTCCTCCCCGGCGAGCACGCACGCCTGCGAGGCGGCCAGAAGCGTAGGGAGCGCCGCATCCAACCAGCTCGCCGTGGCCAGCCCGAGAGAAAGGAAGGGCTCCCGATCGTCTGCGACGAGCTCCCAGCCCGCGAGCTCGGTACGCATGCTCTCCAGAGACGGCAGACCGGCCGGCGGCGAGGACTTGGCGACCATCTCGAGCGCTGCGAGCAACGAAGCGACATGTTCGCTCGACCACGGCGGAGGCCAGTACGCGGCGCTGAGGTCCTCGAGCACGAGCACGGGCCGCTCCCCGTCGTCGTGCCAGCCCAAGAGAGCCGGGAGAAAGGGCGCGCGAACGACGGCGTAGACCCGCCACTCGTCGCGCAGCCATTCCGCTGTCAGGTCGTCAACCGCAGCCTTCACGAAGGCCGTTCCTCCATCGGCGAGGCGCACCAGCCGGCGCTCGTTGTTGGTATAGCCCTCGCCTTTCGGTGATCGGAACTCGACCGTCTCCACGCCAACGGCAGCCGTCACCCGCTCGGCGAGGTCTCCGTCCATGGCGGGTCACTGTAGTCAGCTAGAGTCAGGCTGCGTGCTCGACGCCGTGCGTGGCTCCGGGCGCACATGTAGAACCAACACGCGCTGAGAGGGAGCCCGGGTCCGACCGCCGCTCCGGCGCCGGCCGGCAGGGCACCCACCTGGTTCGCCAGGTTCCTCACGCTCGGGGACATCGGCGGGGTGGGGCACGCACCTTTTTCTCATGGACGAGCTGATCGGGAATTCAGGCCGTGACGGCGAGCTCGCCTGGGTCACGCTCGGACTCGACCGCGGTCGGATCGCAACGGCCCGCGGCGAGGGCCCTGGCGTAGCGCAGTTGTGCCGGGGCGTGCGCGGGCTCTCGACGCTCGAGGCGGCTGCCGTCCCCGGCGAGCCTCTCGCGGCCGACGCGCTCCACGACGCGCTGGGCCCCGCGGTCTCTGCCCAATCCGCCTCTGACCGGGTCGCGGTCGCGATGAGCGGCGGAGTGGACAGCGCGGTTGCCCTCCTCAAGGCGGCGAACGAGGGCTACCGCCCCGTCGGCGTCACCCTCCGCCTGTGGACCGATCCCGCCGGGCCCAGCTCCGAGCGCGTCTGTTGCTCGCCCGAAGCCGTGCTCGCCGCGCGAGAGACCTGTCACGGGCTCGGATTCCCGCATGTCACGCTCGACCTGCGCGAAGGCTTTCGCAAGGCGGTCGTCGTGCCGTTCGTCTCCGGCTACGCGCGCGGTGAGACGCCGAACCCGTGCATCAGGTGCAACGGGAGCTTCCGCTTCGCCGCCCTCCTCGCCTTCGCGCGCCGGGTCGGCGCGGCAAAGCTCGTCACCGGCCACTATGCGCGGCTGGCCGAGCACCGTGGCCGCCTCCTGCTGGCGCGTGGAGCCGATCCCGCCAAGGACCAGTCGTACATGCTGGCGCGCCTCGACCCCCGGCTCCTCCCGCGCCTGTGGTTCCCGCTGGGAGAGCAGCGGAAGGAGGCGACCCGCGCCGAAGCCCGTGCTGCGGGGCTGGACGCGGCGGGTCGTCCCGAGAGCCAGGAAGCATGCTTCCTCGCCGGCGATGACTACCGAGCGTTCCTCGCCCGCCACGGACTGCCGGCGCGCGAAGGCCCGGTCGTCGACGAGATCGGCCGCGAGTTGGGCCGCCACGAGGGCTTCTGGCGCTTCACGCCCGGACAGCGGCGCGGCCTCGGCGTCGCCGTCGGGGAGCGGCTGTATGCGCTCCGGGCCGATCCGGAGGCGAACGCGGTCGTCGTCGGCCCGCGGGAGTCGCTGGCCCGGCGGGACGTCGGCGCCAGGCCCGGCCGGCTCTTTGTCTCCGTCGACCGCGTGGAGGCGAAGCTGCGGCACCGATCGCCTGCGACGTCGGCGACGGTCACAGCGGAAGGGCGAGGTTTTCGCCTCCTCCTCGACGAGCCCGCCTACGGGGTGGCCGTAGGGCAGGCGGCCGTCCTGTACGAAGGCGACGCCGTCGTGGGCGCCGGCCTCATCTCCAGCACACGCTGACGGTAGGATCGCGCCGTGCCCCTGGCGGATTTCGAGACGCTCGACGTCCTCTGGATCGCGCTCAGCGCCTTTCTCGCCGTCGTCGGGCTCGCTCTCGCCTTCGTGCTTGTCCGCCTGGGCGCAACCATCCGCCGGGTTTCTTCGTTGATTCAAGGTCTGGAGAAAGAGGTGCTCCCCCTGATCAACAAGGCCGGAGGGACGGTCGACCGGGTGAACGCGCAGCTCGACAAGCTCGATCGCGTCACGGACAGCGCCGTCGATGCCGCTGACAGCCTCGATACGGCGGTCCGGGCGGTCACGATCGCCATCACGCGGCCCGTGCAGAAGATCTCGGGCCTCGCGGCGGGGCTCGCCCACGGCGTCTCCGCCCTCAAGGCCCGGCGCGACATGCGCGGCGCCTACGAGACCGGCCGTGTCGCCGCCAAGCGTCGTGAACGAGAGATCGAGGAAGAGCTGGAGCGCGGCGGCGGGGGCGCATGACCGGCGCGATCAAGCTCAAGATCCCGCACCAGCGGCCCTACCACGGGGTGGCCCGGCTCGTGGTCGGCGGCTTGGCCGCGCGGCTCGACCTGTCCTATGAGTACCTCGAGGATCTCCAACTCGCTCTCGCGAGCGTGCTCGAGCACGACGGCTACATCGTCGATCCGGAGATCACGGTCGAGCTCGACGTCGGGGACGAGGCCCTTTCGATGCTGGTCGGGCCGCTGAATGGAGAGCGGCTCCGAACCGATCTCGAGGACGAGCGCGAGGACGGGATCGGTCTCGGCCGCTTGCTCGGCACCCTGGTGAACGTCGTCAGTGTCGAGAGGCGTGAAGACGCCGACTGGCTTCGGCTCGAGAAATCCGTGCACCTGATCCGCCCAGAGGGGTCCAATGACCGTGTCTGAGGAGAAGACCGACCGCGAGCTTCTCCGCCGCTACCACGACGGCGGCGACCTACAGGCGCGCGAGCGCCTGATCGAGCAGTACCTCCCGCTCGTCCGTTCGCTCGCCCGCCGCTACTCCTACCGCGGGGAGCAGCTCGAGGACCTCGTCCAGGTCGGGTGCATCGGGCTCATCAAGGCGATCGACCGCTTCGACATCGAACGCGGCGTCGAGCTCACGACCTACGCGACGCCGAACATCATCGGCGAGATCAAGCGCCACTTCCGCGACAAGGGCTGGTCCGTGCGCGTTCCACGCGGGCTCCAGGAGCTGAACGTGCGGCTCTCGCACATCATCGAGGAGCAGACGGTGCAGCTGGAACGCTCGCCGACGATCGCGGAGCTGGCCAAGGCCGCCGGTGTCGAGGAGGAGGAAGTGCTGGAGGCGCTCGAGAGCGGGCAGGCCTACGCGACACTGTCCCTGTCCGCGCCGTCCGGCGGAGGAGACGACGGCTCCGATCTCGACCCGCTCGAATCGCTCGGCGAGATCGAGCACGAGTACGAGGTCAGCGAGGACCGGGCCGTGCTGGCTCCCGGACTGCTCGCCCTCGACGACCGCGAGCGGCGGATCCTCCATCTCCGTTTCTACGAGGGCCTGACGCAGTCCCAGATCGCCCAGCAGGTCGGGATCTCGCAGATGCATGTCTCGCGCCTCATCCGCCGGGCTCTCGAGAAGATCCGCGACGAAATCTCAGCCGAGCAGAGGTCCACCGTCGCGCGTCGCAGCTCGTAGCTCGCCCTAGAATCGGGCTAGATGCACACCACCGCCGAGCTCCGCGAGGGCTTCCTCTCGTTCTTCGAGCGCAACGGGCATGTCCGCCGGCCGTCGGCCACGGTCATCCCTCCGGCCGACGATCCTTCGACCCTCTTCATCGTCGCCGGCATGCAGCCCATGAAGCGCTGGTTCCTGGGTGTCGAAGCACCGGTTGCCGAGCGGATCACCACCGCGCAGCGAGTGATGCGCGCGGGCGGTAAGCAGAACGACCTCGACGACGTCGGACGCACCGCGCGTCACCTGTCGTTCTTCGAGATGCTCGGCAACTTCTCGTTCGGCGACTACTTCAAGGACGGTGCGATCGACTTCGCCTGGGAGTTCGTCACCAAGGAGATGGGGTTCGAGCCGGAGCGCCTGTGGGCGACGGTCTTCGCGGGCGATCCGCAGCTGGGGCTGGGCGAGGACGAAGTCGCCGTCGCCGGGTGGGAGCGCGTCGGCGTCGCCCGCGACCGCATCGTCGGACTGCCCCGCGAAGAGAACTTCTGGCAGGCGGCGGACACCGGCCCCTGCGGCCCCTGCTCGGAGATGTACTACGACCGCGGGGAGGAGTACGGCTGCGGCCGGCCGGAGTGCGCGCCCGGCTGCGACTGCGACCGCTTCCTGGAGTTCTGGAACCTCGTCTTCATGGAGTTCGATCTCGCGGTCGACGGAACGCTCACGCCGCTCCCCCAGCAGAACATCGACACCGGCCTTGGGCTCGAGCGCGGGGCCATGCTCCTCCAGGGCGTCGACTCGGTCTTCGACACCGACGGCTACCAGCACATCATGGAATGGGTGGCGAAGGAGAGCGGCGTCTCCTACGGGGACTCGCCGCAGGCGACGAAAGCCCATCGCGTCCTCGCCGACCACGGGCGCGCGATGACGTTCCTCATCGCCGACGGCGTCACGCCGTCGAACGAGGCGCGGGGCTATGTCGTGCGGCGGCTCATCCGCCGCGCCGTGCAGCAGGGCCAGCGCATCGGCCTCGAGGACGTGTACCGCCTGCCCGCCGTCGTGATCGAGCAGATGGCCCCTGTCTTTCCCGAGCTGCGCGAGCACGCCGAGGAGATCGAGCGCATCGTCAAGGCCGAGGAGGAGCGTTTTCGCGAGACCCTGGCACGGGGGCTGAAGGTCTTTGAGGAGCTTGGGGGCGCCGACGGGATCACAGGCGAGCAGGCCTTCACGCTCGCCGCCACGTACGGCTTTCCGATCGAGCTCACGGTCGAGCTCGCAGAGGAGCGCGGCCAGCCCGTGGACGTGGACGAGTTTCATCGTCAGATGGAGGAGCACCGCGAGATCTCCCGCGCGGGCGGCGAGAAGACCGAGCTACAGCGCGCGGCGGACTTCACGCGCGACGCAGGTTTCACCACCGACTTCCTCGGTTGGGAAAAGACGGAAGTGCTCACGCAGCTCGGCGCTCTCGAGGAGCTTGGTGACGGCACGTTCCTCGCCAAGCTGCGCGAGTCGCCCTTCTACACCGAAGGGGGCGGCCAGGTCACGGACCAGGGGTGGATCGAGAAGGACGGGACACGGGCGGAGGTCGCGGCCGCCTTCCGCTTCGGGGACGACCAGGCGTTGCTCCTACGCGGCGAAGGCTTCGCGGTCGGCGACCGGGTAAAGGCGGTCGTCCCCTGGAGGGTCCGCTTTCCGACAATGGCTAACCACACCGGCACCCATCTGCTCCACAGGGCGCTTCAGGAGGTGCTCGGCGATCACGTCCGCCAGGCGGGGTCGGCCGTGCGTCCCGACAAGCTCCGCTTCGACTTCACGCACGCGCACGCGCTGACGCCGGAGCAGCGCGAGCAGATCGAGCGCCGCGTCAACGAGAAGATCTTCGCCAACCTGCCGGTGCGCGCGTTCGAGACGCCGATCGACGAGGCGCGCAACCTCGGCGCGATGATGCTCTTCGGAGAGAAGTACGGAGACGTCGTGCGCG
>DASXRO010000086.1:0-5206 GCA_036506555.1 Gaiellaceae bacterium | reverse complement strand
CCGGGCCCCCGCCCTTAAACACCACCGCGAACGCGAAGATCATCAGGATGACCAGCTCGCCGAGGAGGGCGATGCCGAGGACCTTCGCCACGATGTCGATGTGGAAGTACGTGATGAAGAAGAGGAGAGCGATAAAGCAGTAGGCGTAGATGCGCCAATCCATGTTGAAGCCGCCCGAAAGGTCTCTGATGCTCGTCTGCGCAAAGTAGGACGTAACGCCATTGACGCCGACGGCGAAGAGCATGTACGCGGCCGCGATGCCGACCGCTGTGCCGAGGCCGATGATGCGGCCGAACCCGTACGAGGTGTACGAGTAGAAGCCGCCCGCGGTCGTCGTGCGCCGCGCCATCTCGACGTAGCCGACCGAGAAGAGCGTGAACGAGATTGCCGCGAGCCAGAAGGCTGCAGGCACCGCGATACCGATGCCGAGACCCGACAGCGGGTCGTTGAACATCATCGCGGCGAGCGGTGCTGACCCGGTAACGATGCAGAAGAGGACCTGTGGTAGACCGAGCGCGTTCCGCGCCAGCTCCGTCGAGCCGGTGATGCCCCTGCCTTCCGCTGCCGGGACGCTGGTGGCCTCCATGCAACCTCCTTTCGGATTTCGACCCGTCTCGGGCCGCAAACGTCCTCGTGAGGCGGGGACGAATAGTGAAGCGTACGGCCTCGGACGGGCAGGTTCAAGATCCCTTGCAACCTCGGCCGGTATGCCTCCTGTCAGCGTTGGCCGTGGAATGATCTCTGCCGTGGCACGTCTCCAAAATGTCCGCGCCTTGGTCACCGGGGGCACGTCCGGCATAGGCGCTTCGATCGTCGATCGCTTTCGCGCCGAGGGCGCGGCGGTCGTCTTCACGGGCCGTGACGCGGCCCGCGGAGAGGAGGTAGCGGCACGGACGGGCGCATCGTTCGTACGCGCCGACCTCCGCGACAGCAATGACGTCGGCGCATCCGTGCGCGCCGCCCTCGACACGCTTGGGGGGCTCGACGCACTCGTCGCCAACGCGGGCGTTCTCCACGACTCGACCCTCTCGGAGACGAGCGACGAGGATTGGGACGCCGTCTTCGAGACGAATCTGATCGGCTCCTACCTGTACGCACTCGCCTGCCTACCGGCGCTCCGCGCCTCGGGAGGGGGCTCCATCACCATGACCTCGTCGGACGCCGGGATCTGGGGCGAGACGCCGATCGCCGCGTATTCGGTCTCGAAACGGGCACTCAACATGCTCGTGCAGACGCTCGCGGTCGAGGCGGGGCCCGCCGGCGTCCGCGTGAACGCGGTCTGCCCCGGGGACACGGCGCCGGGGATGGCAAGCCATGTGAAGGGCCGTGTCGCGAGCGGGGACACGTCCGGGTGGATCCTTCCGCCGCTCGCCCGGGTCGGCACCGGTGCGGACGTGGCGGCCGCGGTTACCTTCTTCGCCTCGACCGACGGGGCCTTCTGCAACGGCTCAATCCTGCTCGTCGACGGCGGCATGCGAGCGTCCTTGCGCGCGAGCGCGGTCGCAAATCAACGGGTCTCCGCAGCAGCCGAGGGCACGTGACCGCGCGCCTTGGCCTCGAGGGTCGGGTCGCGTTCATCACCGGCGGCACGTCGGGCATCGGGAAGGCCTGCGTCGAGCGCCTCCGCGACGAGGGAATGACGGTCGCGTTCACGGGCCGAAACACAAAGCGTGGGGCGGCAGTGGCGCAAGAGACCGGGGCGGAGTTCGTTGAATGCGACCACCGCGACCGCAAGGCGTCCGACCGGGCGGTCGAGCAGGCGCTCGCGATCGGCGAAGGCCGGCTCGACGTGCTCGTTGCCAACGCCGGCATCCTGTTCCAGGGACCGATCGAGGCGACGCCCGAAGCCGCCTTTCGGGAGCTCCTCGAAGTGAACCTGACTGCTCTCTTCCGCGCCTCGCGGGCCTGTTTTGGACCCATGCGCGAGCAAGGCGGCGGCTCGATGATCCACATCGCGTCCGACGCCGCCATCCGCGCTGTCCACGAGATCGCTGCCTACTCGGTCACCAAGGCCGGCGTGATCGCGGTCTCGGAGCTCTTCGCCGCTGAGGGAGCGCCCCACGGCATTCGCTCAAACGCGGTGTGCCCGGGCGACATCGCTCCCGGCGTGCAGGCGACGCCCGCCGGACACGAGGATCACGCCGAGGACCCGGCCGGCTGGGTTCTGCCGCCGTCGGGTCGCTTCGGCACGGGCAAGGACGTCGCAGGACTGGTCGCCTGGCTCGCGTCGGACGAGTCCTCGCACGTGACGGGGGCCACCTTGCGGATCGACGGGGGCACGGGCGCGGCGATGCGCCTCGTCACCCGCGCTTGAATGCGAGGCTCCCGAAACGGCATCCGCGGCCGTCCGCTTGATTCCGACCCCGAGGGCGATCAAGCTTCGCGCCGACAAGCGAGAGGAAGGAGCACACATGAAAAGGATCGTGGTCGGCTTCGACGGCTCCGAGCATGCGCGGAAGGCGCTCGAGCGGGCTGCTGACCTCGCCGACGGTGCCTCCGTCGCCGTCGTCTGCGCGGCGGACGTCTCGAGGCTCATGCGCGACCCGGCCGGAGGCGCGTCGCCCATCGACCCTGCAGACGCCGAGGCACGCAGCGCGGCACTAGCTGAGGCGCGGACCTACCTCGAGGAGCGCGGAATCAACGGAACCTACGTCGAGGGCCTCGGCCACCCGGCCGACGTGATCGTTCAGGAGGCCGAGGAGTCGGGTGCCGATCTCATCGTTGTCGGCACGCGCGGTCTCAACGCGGCCAAGCGCCTGGTCCTCGGGTCTGTCAGCACCAACGTCGTGCACCACGCCCCTTGCGACGTGCTCGTGGTGCACTGAGCTCGGCCGACCTCGAGCTCGTCTACACGGAGGCGACAGAGCTCGCCCGCCGCATCCAGGCGCGCGAGCTGTCGCCCGTAGACGTCGTCTCCGCCAGCCTCGCCCGCATCGAAGAGGTCAACCCGCGACTCAACTGCTTCTGCTTCGTCTACCCGGAAGAGGCGCTCGACCTCGCGCGGCGGGCAGAGCGGGCGGCTGCTGCCGACGAGGCGATTGGACCGCTCCACGGCGTTCCGATCGCGATCAAAGACCTGACGCCGACGAAGGGGAAGCGGACGACGATGGGATCGTACGCGTTCGAGCATTGGATCCCCGACGAGAGCGCTCTGCTGGTCGAGCGGCTCCTGGCGGCGGGAGCGATCATGGTCGGCAAGACGACGACGCCAGAGTTCGCCTACTCGAGCTTCACCGAGAGTCCGCTCTGGGGCGTGACCCGGAATCCCTGGGATCCGGAGAGGACGCCGGGCGGCTCCTCCGGCGGCTCCGGAGCGGCGGTTGCGTCCGGCTGCGTGCCGCTCGCGGAGGGCACCGACATGGGCGGCTCGGTCCGCATACCCGCCGCCTGGTGCGGTCTTGTCGGCCTCAAGCCGAGCTTCGGCCGGATTCCGCTCGACTTTCTGCCGACCCAGTTCGACACGATCCATCATTTCGGCCCCCTCGCGCGGACCGTGGACGACGCCCGGCTCTTCCTCTCGGTCGCTCAGGGCCCCGACGAGCGGGACATCATGTCGCTCCCAGCTCCCCTCGACCTCTCGCGCTCCGCCGACTTGTCCGTGAAGGGAATGCGTCTCGCCCTTGACGTCGACCTCGGCTGCTACGCGGTTGCGCCAGAGGTTGGGGGCGCAGTTCTGGAAGCTGCCGCTGCGCTCGCCGACGCCGGTGCGCTCGTCGAAGAGGTCGACCTCGGCTGGAGCCGCGAGGTCGCCGACGCCTGGGTGGCGCACTGGGGTGTCTACCTCGCCGCCATCTTCGGCGAGCAGCTTCCGCGTTTCCGCGAGCGGATGGATCCGCGCGTCGTCGCCCTCATGGAAGCCGGCTTCGCCATGGGAGCCGTCGACTTCAAGCGCCTCGAGTTCGTGCGTACCCGTGCGTGGAAGCGTCTGGCACCCGTCCTCGAGCGCTTCGACGCGCTGCTCTGCCCGACGATGTCCCAGACCGCCCGCCCGGTCGACGAGGACGACTTCGTCTGGTACGAGGACCGCGGCGACGGCCTCTACCACGGTCTCGACATGACCTGCCAGTTCAACTTCGTCAGCCAGTGCCCGGCGCTCAGCGTCCCCGCCGGCTGGAGCGAGGACGGGTTGCCGATTGGGCTTCAGATCGTCGCCCGTCGCTACCGGGACGATCAGGCGCTTCGGATCGGCGCGGCACTCGAGCGGCTTCGTCCCTGGGCCGATCGGCGCCCGCCTCTCTAGACTCGCGCGCAATGCCGACGGTGAGCGCGAACGGCGTCGACCTCTGGGTCGAGCAGGACGGGCGTGGGGACGACGTCCTCTTCATCTCCGGCCTCGCGGACGAAGGTGCCTGCTGGGTCGACCAGGTCGCGGGCCTGCGCGACCGCTACCGGATCACGATCTTCGACAACCGCGGCGTTGGCCGCTCGGCGACGCCCGACGGACCGTTCCAGATCACCGACTTCGCCTCCGACACCGCAGCCCTCATGGATGAGCTCCGCCTCGAGTCGGCGCACATCGTCGGCTCGTCCATGGGCGGTGCGATCGCCCAGGAGCTCGCCCTCTCGCGGCCGGAACGGGTCCGCAGTCTCGTGCTCAACGGGACCTGGTCCCGCGGCGATCGCTTTCTCCACGAGATCTTCCGAAGCTGGATGTGGTCCGCGCAGAAGGCCGACTCGATTCGGGACTTCCTCGTCGCCGTGAACCTCTGGTGCTTTTCGCCCCGGATCTGGAACGAGGGAATCATGGACGAGTGGCTCGAGGCCGCAGCGGCGAGCCCCTACCCCCAATCGGTCGACGCGTTCTGCCGCTCCGCCGAGGCGCTCCTCGGTCACGACACCGCCGAGCGGATCGGCGCCATCTCGGCCCCCACGCTCGTGACCGTGGGCGAGCTGGATCTCGTCCTGCCGCCCCGGTTTTCTCGCGACCTCGTCGAGCGCATTCCGGGAGCGCGGCTCGTTGTCGTCCCGGAGGCGGGTCACCAGCCCTTCCAGGAGCTGCCCGAGGACTACAACCGAATCCTGCTCGAGTTCTGGCAGTCGGTCGGGTAAGCCCGAGCGGCCTGGCTAGTACGACCTCGGCATCCCAAGGACGTGCTGGCCGAGGTATGCGAGAACGAGATTGTTCGAGATGGGCGCCACAGAGTAGAGACGGGTCTCGCGGAACTTCCGCTCCACGTCGTACTCCGCGGCGAATCCGTAGCCGCCG
>DASXRO010000085.1:0-2402 GCA_036506555.1 Gaiellaceae bacterium | reverse complement strand
GAGCTCCTCTACGGCTGCATCGAGCCGGGCACAGCGAAGCCTTTGAGCATCGAGTCGGCCGGGGCTGAGCTGGACGCGGCCGTCTTCGGAGAGGGACCGGTGGGCATCGTCCTCGCCCACGAACGGGGCGGCTCGCTTTGTAATTGGGCGTCGATCGCACCCGAGTTTGCGAATGAAGGCTACCGCGTGCTCATCTTCGACTTCGGCGAACCCGCGACGGTTGCCCGAGACATGCGCGCGGCGACAAAGAAGATCCGCGAGCTCGGGGCAAAGAAGATCATTCTCGGCGGCGCGTCCTTGGGCGGCACGGTCGCGCTCATGATGGCCCCGCGAGAGCGGAACGTCGTGGGCGCGTTCTCGCTCTCGGCTCCCGACGTGTACGGGAACACCGAAGGTCTGCCGGCGGTCCGGCGCTTCCGAGCGCCAGTCCTCTTTGTGGCGGCGGAGGACGACGGCGACTTCGCAGATGACGCACGGTTGCTCTACCGCGCCGCCGCGAGCCGCAACAAGGAGCTGCTCATCGTTCCCGGCTCCGAGCACGGGACGGCGCTCTACGGCGGCTCGGCCGCGGACCGAGTCGGCGACGCGGTCGACGGCTTTCTCGAGGAGGCGGCCTCCTAGGGCCCGGGCGCCTTTACGCGGTCGCGGCCTCCTTGACGGACGCCACATACCCGCGCACGTCGGCTGCCGGCTCCGAATACGCCGCGCCGAGATTGTCCTCCATGCGCGCCATGTAGTCCTCGGCCCACTGCGGGAGGTCGTAGTCGATGGCGCGCAGGAACTCGAGCGTCGCGGCGAAGCGGATGTCGGCGATCGAGGGGTGGTCGCCGCCAATGAACGGCTTCCCGGCGAGGAAGAAGGTGTTGTAGACCTCGAGCGGCTCCGCGAGCGCCTCCTCCGCATCCTTCCGCGCCTTCTCCTTCAGCTCGTTGTCGGCCTCCGACGTCGCCACTTCTCCGGGGTACTGACCGAAGGCGAGCACGGGATAGGTCGCGCGCGCGAGCAGGGGATAGACCGTGCCGATCAGGTAGAACATCGCGTTGTCGATCATCGCCCGCCGGCCCGGGTCGCTCGGATAGAACTGCTCGAGGCCGTGCTTGTTGCAGAGGTAGGCCATGATCGCGCAGCTCTCCCCGAGCGCGCCCTGCGGCAGCCCTTCCTCCTCCAGCATCGGCGTCAGGTGCGCCGGGTACTTGGCGAGATACTCGGGCGTCGTCGTCTGCCCCCAGACGTCGACCTCCTCGTAGTCGAGCCCGGCCGCACGCACGAAGATGCGCACGGTCAGGTTGTTCACGCTCGGCTTGAGGATGTTCAGCGTGTGCGTAGCCATTGCTTCTCCTCTCTTTCGCCCGATAGCGATTCGCGGGACCGCCTGACCAGCATCTCGATCGCGTCCGCGAGGTGCTCCTGGTCGATGTTGTTGTCGCCGCGCTCGACGCGGATCTTGTGCGCTTCCAGCAGGACGTCGGCGTGCGTGTGGCCGGCCGGGGGCTCGAACCGGTACGACGACAGCTCGATGAGCAGGCCGAGCGGGTCGTCGAAGTAGAGCGAGTCCATGAAGCCGCGGTCCTTGACGCCGCTGTTGCGGATGCCCCGCTCCTCGAGGCGCTCGACGGCCTGGTCGAAGGTCGCCTTCGACACGGCGAAGGCGATGTGGTGCACGCAGCCGATGTCCGTCGCTGTGCGGGTCGGGTCCGCCTCGCGCTCCTCGTTCGTGAAGACGGTGATGAGCCGCCCGTCGCCCGGGTCGAAGTAGAGGTGGCTCTCCGACTCGTTGTCGAGGTTCGGCTGCTCGAACACGAACGGCATGCCCAGCACGCCCTCCCAGAAGTCGATCGACGTCTGCCGGTCGGCGCCGACGATGGTGATGTGGTGCACGCCTTGGCTCTGGAGCTTCCGCATCAGCGCTCCACAAGTTTCGACTTGTAATCGCTCCGGCGCAAGGTCCCCCAGCGGACGAGCTCTACCTGCGTCTGCACAACAAGCGTCTCGCGGAGGCGCTCGCGGATCGCCTCGGCGAGGCCGTCGTCCGCGCTCGCGCCGCGCGCGAGCTCTACCGCCACTGGCAGCGGCGGGTCCTGCTTGACGCCCGGGGCCTGCGGCCTGACGACGATGTGGCCACTGACCGCGGGAGCGAAGGCGCCCACGACTTCACGCACGGCCGATGGGAAGACGTTCACGCCCCGGAGGATGAGCATGTCGTCGGTCCGCCCGATGCAGCGCACCCGGGGGCCCGTGCGGCCGCACGGGCACGGGCTCGTCCACACCTGGACGTGATCGCGAGTGCGAAAGCGCAGGAGGGGCGCAGCGCGATGCTGAAGATGTGTGAGCACGAGCTCGCCGGTCGCGCCGTCGTCGAGCCCGAGCGCAGCGCCGGTGTTGGGCTCGATCAGCTCCGCATG
>DASXRO010000084.1:0-20927 GCA_036506555.1 Gaiellaceae bacterium | reverse complement strand
TCTACCGCTCACATCGACAGCGCAACCAGGCACTGCCACACTGGCTCGAGCACTACAACGAGCGCAGACCGCACAGCTCGCTCGGAGACCGGCCCCCGGTCAGCCGCGTTCACAACGTCCGTGGGTAGGACATCTAGTAGGGCGTCGGCGCGTCGCCCGCCAGCTCGACCGGGCGGTCGGTGGCTGCCAGCGCGCGCGGAATCCGGCGGATCGCTTCATCGATGTCCTCGGCCGTCACGTCCATGTGCGTGACTGCTCGAAGGACGTCGGTCTTCGCTGCGTAGGAGAGGAGGACACCCTCGGCTCGGAGGCGCGCAACGGCGTCGTCCGCGCCGAGGCCCAGCCTGCCGACGTCGAGAAGCACGAAATTCGTCTCCACCTGCTCGAGGTCGATCGGGAGACCTGCATCCGCGAGCCTTTCACC
Source organism: Gaiellaceae bacterium (assembly GCA_036506555.1). Classification (GTDB taxonomy): domain Bacteria; phylum Actinomycetota; class Thermoleophilia; order Gaiellales; family Gaiellaceae; genus JAIBJP01. The sequence goes on along the minus strand of DASXRO010000084.1, from coordinate 20,503 downwards.
TAGGCGGCGCGTGTTCGCATGGTCGTCCGCGAGGCGCTCGACGTTGTTGTCGAGCGCATAGATCCCCGCCGCCGCGACGATTCCGGCCTGGCGCATGGCGCCGCCGAAGAGATGCTTCATGCGCCGCGCCTTGGCCATGCGCTCGTGTGAGCCGGCGATCAGCGCGCCGAGCGGGCAACCGAGACCCTTGGAGAGACAGAGCGTGACCGTGTCGAACTCGCGCCCGTAGTCGGCGGCCGGAACACCACTCGCCACAGAGGCGTTCATGAGGCGGGCGCCGTCGAGGTGGACGTTCAAGTTGAGCCGCCGCCCCTCGGTGACGACCGCGCGCAGGTGGTCGAGCGGCCAGACGCGCCCGCCGCCGCCGTTGTGCGTGTTCTCGAGGCAGACGACGCGCGTTGGGGCCGTATGCAGATCGCCCGGCGGATTGACCGCCTCGCGCACCTGCGCGACGGTGAAGATCCCGTGCTCGGTCTGGAGCGGCTTCATCGCCAGCCCCGAGTGCACGGCCGGGCCGCCGAGCTCGTAGCGGAAGACGTGCGCCATGCCCTCGGCAAGCACCTCTTCCCCGGGCTCGCTGAGGATCCGCAGCGCGATCTGGTTCGCCATCGTCGCGGTCGGCAGGTACACGGCTTCCTCCTGGCCGAGCAGCTCGGCGGCGCGCTCCTCGAGCGCGATCACGGTCGGGTCCTCGCGCTTCTGCTCGTCGCCGACCACGGCCTCGGCCATCGCCTTGCGCATGCCCGGGCTCGGCTGTGTCAGCGTGTCGGAGCGAAGGTCGATCATCGCTCCCACGGTAGCGACAGCCTCATTCGAAGAACGTGTCGTCATCGGAGTAGGGCGGCGCACAGCAGCAGAGGAAGCGGATGCCGTGATCGCCGGCGGCGATCTGGTGCCAGGCTCCGGGCGGTATGAGCACCGCCGCTTCGGGGCCAACTCGCTCACGGTCGCCGTCGACCTCCATCTCCCCGTCCCCTTCCAGGACGACGTAGATCTCCTCGGTACGGGCATGGTAGTGGCGCTGCGTCGTGTCCCCGGGCGCGAGCTCGGCCTCGGCGAGGCTCTGGTTGCCAGCGCCGCCTGATGCGGCATCGAGGAGGACGCGAATGGTCGAGCCGTCGAGGGTCGTGAACGGGTCGGTCCGCTCGCGGGAGCCGACTCTCACGGCTTTTGCTCGCGCCCCCTGCGCTCGCTCTCCTCGATCTTGCGCATCGTGCGTTTCATCCAGCCGCCGCGCTCGATGCGCTGCGAGATGACGTCGAAGCCACCGGCCGAGGGCTGCTGGCTCAGGAGCACCTCGCCGAGCAGCTTGCGCGCGTCGGGGTGGAGCGATTCGCTGAACTCGCGGACGGCAGCGACGAACTCGTCCCGTCCCGGATGCGCGGCGCGCATCTCCACGACGCGAGCCTCGATCTCCACGCGATTCAGGCGAAGCTCCATCTACGCGCCCTTCTGCGCCTCGAGCGCCTCGCCTTCCGAAGGCTCGCCGGCCAGGTCCGGATGGTCGTCGAAGCGGTAGCGGACGAGAGCGCGCTTCGCAGCCTTGACCTCGTCGAGCCGCCGCACTGGACGGTGGTGCGGCGCCTCCTTGAGCAGGGCGGGGTTCTCGGCGGCGTCCCGGGCGATCTCGAGCATGGCGTCGGAGAAGGCGTCCAGCGTCTCCATCGTCTCGGTCTCGGTCGGCTCGATCATGAGCGCCTCCGGGACGATCAGCGGAAAATAGATCGTCGGCGGGTGGAAGCCGTAGTCCATCAGGCGCTTGGCGACATCGAGCGCAGTGATGCCGTGCTCACGCTTCAGCGCTCTCGCCGAGAGGACGAACTCGTGCATGCAGAGCCGGTCGAACGGCAGCTCGTAGGGGCCCTTGAGCCGCGCCAGGAGGTAGTTCGCATTCAGCACCGCCGCCTCCGACATGGCGCGCAGGCCCGGACCGTACGAGCGAATGAAGGCGTACGAGCGCACGAAGACGCCGAACGGCCCGCAGTAGCCGCGCACCTTGCCGATCGACTTGGGGCGGTCGTAGTCGAGGCGGTAGCGGTCGCCGTCGCGAACGATCGCCGGCACTGGCAGGAACGGCTCGAGGATGTCGCGGACGACGACCGGGCCGCCGCCCGGCCCTCCGCCGCCGTGCGGCTGAGAGAACGTCTTGTGCAGGTTGATGTGGACGATGTCGAAGCCCATGTCGCCGGGCCTCGAGATGCCGCAGACGGCGTTCAGATTCGCGCCGTCGTAGTAGAGGAGGGCGCCCGCGTCGTGGAAGATCGACGCCACCTCCTCGATGTGCTCGTCGAAGAGGCCGAGCGTCGAGGGATTCGTGAGCATGAGACCGGCGGTCTCCTTGTTCACCTTCGCGCGCAGGTCCTCGAGGTCGAGATTCCCGCGCTCGTCCGTCTCGACCTTCTGCAGCTGGTAGCCGGCCATCGTCACGCTTGCCGGGTTGGTCCCGTGGGCGGTGTCGGCCGTGATCACGGTCTTCCGCTGGTCGCCCTCGCCCCGGTCGGCGAAGTACGCGCGCATGAGCATGAGCCCGGTCAGCTCGCCCTGGGAGCCCGCCGCCGGCTGGAGCGAGACCGCATGGAGCCCGCAAACCTCGGCCAGGATCTCCTGCAGGCGCCACATCAGCTCGAACGCTCCCTGGGCTCCGTCCTCCTCCTGGAGCGGATGGAGGTCGCGGAAGCCCGGCAGCGCAACGACGCGCTCGTTCACCCGAGGGTTGTGCTTCATCGTGCACGAGCCGAGCGGGTAGAAGCCGGTGTCGACCCCGAACGTGCGGTCGGCGAGCGCGGTGAAGTGACGGACGATCTCCGGCTCGGCGAGCTCGGGGAGCCGCGGCGGCTGGCGGCGGCGGAGCTCTTCGGGTAGATCGGGGACCGGGAGGTCGGGTTTGGGGATCGACGAAGCGCGCCGCCCCGACTTCGATTTTTCAAAGATGAGTTTCACGCCGCGACCTCGGCGAGCACGTCGGCGAGCCGGTCGATGTCCGCGACGGTCTTCTTCTCGGTCACGCAGACGAGCAGGGCGTCCTCCATTCCGGCGTAGTCGCGCTTGAGCGCGTAGCCCGGATGGACGCCGCGCTCGCGGGCGGCCCGAATCGCCTCCTCGGCCGGTCGTCCGACGCGGATGGCAAACTCCTTGAACGTTGTCCGATCAGGAAACAGGAGTGAGAGCGCGAGGCGCTCCTTCGCATGCTCGGCGAGGGCCGTGCAGGTCTCCCCCACCTCGCGCAGCCCCTGTGGGCCCAGCCACGAGAGGTGGATGAGCCCGGCGAGGGCGAGGAGCGTCTGGTTCGTCGTGATGTTCGAGGTCGCCTTCTCGCGGCGGATGTGCTGTTCGCGGGTCTGCAGGGTGAGGACATAGCCGCGTTCACCGGCGAGGTCGGTGGTCTCGCCGACGATCCGGCCGGGCATGCGGCGGATGTAGTCGGAGCGCATGGCGATGAACCCGTAGTGCGGGCCCCCATACGACTGGTAGTTGCCGGCGCCCTGGCCTTCGCCGATCGCGAGCGCACAGCCGTAGTTGCCGGGAGCCTCTAGGAGGCCGAGCGACACCGGGTCGACGTGCGCGACCGGCAGGGCGCCGGCGTCGTTCGCCGCGGCGGCGAGGTCGGGGGCGGCTTCGAGGCAGCCGAAGAAGTTCGGTTGCTGGAAGATGGCGCAGGCCGCGCCGTCGGCTTCCCGCCGGAGCTCGTCCGGATCCGTGGTCCCGTCGCGATGGGGAACCTCGACGACGTCGAGGCCGAATCCGGGCGCGTAGGTCTTGACCACCTGCCGCACCTGTGGGTTTACCGCCTCGCAGAGGACGACCTTCGAGCGGCCGGTGGCGTGCTTGGCGACGAAGCAGGCGTCGGCCGCGACCGTCGTGCCGTCGTAGCCCGACGCGTTCGAGACGTCCATCCCCGTCAGCTCGCAGATGACCGTCTGGTATTCGAAGATGGCCTGGAGGACCCCTTGGCTCATCTCGGGCTGGTAGGGCGTATAGGCGGTGAGAAACTCGCCGCGGGCGAGGATCGCGTCGACGATCGCCGGGACGTAGTGGTCGTACATTCCGGCCCCGAGGAAGGAGAGCTCCCGGCCGGTGTGGACGTTGCGCGACGCGAGCTCCTCGAGATGGGCGACGAGCTCGGGCTCCGAGAGAGCGGGCTCGAGATCGAGGTCGCCGCGGACGCGGAGACTCTCGGGAATGTCGCGGAAGAGATCCTCGACCGAGGCGACGCCGATCGCCTCGAGCATCGCGTCCCGATCGGCGTCGGTCAGGGAGAGGTAGCTCACTGCTCGTCGAGGAGTTGCCTGTACGCGTCTGGATCGAGGAGGTCGTCGACCTCGCCGGGGTCGGACAGGCGAATCTTCACGAGCCAGCCGCTGCCGTAGGGGTCCTCGTTGATCGTCTCGGGCGCCTCGACAACCGCGTGGTTCACGTCGACCACCTCGCCTGAGAGAGGCGAGATGAGGTCGGAGACGGCCTTCACGGACTCGACCTCGCCGTAGCTCTCGTCCTTGGCGAGCGTGCCACCCTCTTCGGGAGGCTCGAAATGAACGATCTCGCCCAGGGCGTCCTGCGCGTACCACGTGACGCCGAGCGTCGCGGTGTCGCCTTCGATCCGCGCCCAATCGTGCTCGCGGTGGTACTTGAGCCCCTCGGGGTAGCTCTCGTCCGCAGCCAACTACGCCGCCTCCCTTCTGTAGATCGGCTTCTTGACCACGCGCGCCGCCTTCGGCCGCCCGCGCAGGTCGATGCTGAGCGTCGTGCCCGCCTCCGCGTGCTCCGCGCCCACATAGCCAAGGCCGATGCCAACGTCGAGCATCGGCGAGAGGGAGCCCGAAGTCACTTCGCCCCCCTCTTTGATCCGCATCCCCTGGCGCGGAATCGCCTTCTCCTCCATGACGAAGGCGACGAGCTTCTCGGCGGGACCCTCCTCCTTCTGGCGGCGCAGCACCTCCACCCCGGTGAACTCCTTGTCGAGCGCGCACGCCCAGCCCAGGCCCGCTTCGATCGGCGTGCGCTCCGGCGAGATGTCGTTCCCGTGCAGCGGGTAGCAGACCTCGAGCCGCAGGGTGTCGCGCGCGCCCAGCCCGCAGGGAACGATCCCACGCGCGAGGATCGCGTCCCACAACGCGACCGCGTCGTCCGGGGCGCAGCCGAGCTCGCAGCCGCGCTCGCCCGTATAGCCCGTGCCGGCGATGAGGCAGCGGATCCCCAGGACCTCGTCGTCGCGGAACGTGAACGGCTCGACCTCGGTGCCCAGTCGCTCGAGGGCCTCGGGCCCCTGGACGGCGAGAAGCGCCCAGTCGGCGGACACGTCTTCGGCCTCGTCGAGCGCCGCGTGATCGGCCTCGACGTTCGAGGCGTTGACCACGAGGAGGTAGTCGTCGGCGCCGCGCCTGTAGGCGATGAGGTCGTCCACGATGCCCCCGCGCTCGTTCGTCAGCAGCGTGTACTGGGCCTGCCCGTCGCCGATGCGGTCGAGGTCATTCGAAAGCCGGGCCTGCAGATACTGGTGCGTGCCCGCCCCCGCGAGCGTGAGCTGGCCCATGTGCGAGACGTCGAAGACGCCCGCCGCCGTGCGCACGGCGCGGTGCTCCGCGACGATCGAGGTGTACTGCACCGGCATCTCCCAGCCGGCGAACGGAACGAGGCGCGCGCCGAGGGCGGCGTGACGCTCGTACAGAGGCGTGCGCCGGAGGGTCTGCACCGCGCCGATCCTATCCGTAACCGAGAGGCGCTCGTGAGCGTTGAAGCCCCTGGAATGACCCCCTTCCGAAGAGAGAATCGGTGAGATCGAATCGCTCTTCCGCGAGGTGAACGAGCAGATCGCCGACGCGGCGGACCGCTTCGACGTTCCGAGCGCGGAGTTCTACTGCGAGTGCCACGATCCGGGCTGCGGCGAGCGCGTCGAGGTACCGCTCGAGGATTACGAAGAGGTTCGGGCGGAGCCGACCCGCTTCCTGCACGCGCGCGAGCACGTGGAACCCAGCTTCGAGCGTGTGGTCGCGCGACGGCGGGGCTACGCCGTCGTCCAGAAGATGGGTCGCACGCTTGCGGCCGTCGTCCGGCGGCTCGACCCGCGCGCAGAAACGCCCTAGGCGCGCCGGCGCAAGAAGGACGGAACTTCGAGCACGTCGGCGGGCACGTCGAAGCCGCCGCCCGGTACAGGCTCCCGCTCGCCCTCCTCGACCTCGCGCCGCTCGCGGCGGAGGGTGCGATCGAAGCCCGTGGCGATCACCGTGACGCGGACCTTGCCCTCCATCGCCTCGTCGATGACGGCGCCGAAGATGACGTTCGCGTTCAGGTCGGCCGCGCCGGTGACGACCTCGGCCGCCTCGTTCACCTCGAAGAGCCCCAGGTCGGGACCGCCGGTGATGTTGAGGAGGATGCCGGTGGCGCCCTCCACCGAGGCCTCGAGCAGCGGCGACGACACCGCCGCCCGCGCGGCCTCCGCGGCGCGGTTCTCGCCCTCCGCCTCCCCGATGCCCATGAGGGCCGACCCGGCGTCGGTCATGATCGTCCGCACGTCGGCGAAGTCGAGGTTGACCAGGCCGGGCACCATGATCAGGTCGGTGATGCCCTGGACGCCCTGGCGCAGGACCTCGTCCGCGAGGCGGAAAGCGTCCACGACCGAGGTGCGCTTCTCGACCACCTGGAGCAGCCGGTCGTTCGGGATGATGATAAGCGTGTCGACCTTGTCGCGGAGGTTCGTGATCCCTGCCTGAGCCTGCTCCGCGCGCTTGCGTCCTTCGAAATGGAAGGGCCGCGTGACGACGCCGACGGTGAGAGCCTTGAGGTCGTCGCGGGCGATCTCCGCAATGATCGGAGCGCCGCCCGTGCCCGTGCCGCCGCCCTCGCCCGCGGTGATGAAGACCATGTCGGCGCCCTTGAGCGCCTCCTTGATCTCGTCGCGGCTCTCGAGCGCCGCCTCCTCACCGACGACCGGGTCGGCGCCGGCGCCCAGTCCGCGCGTGCGGTGCGTGCCGATGTGGAGCTTCTGCTCCGCCTCGGACATGAGCAGCGCCTGCGCATCCGTGTTGATGGCGATGAACTCGCAGCCGCGGAGGCCGGCCTCGATCATGCGGTTGGCTGCATTCGTGCCGCCACCGCCGACACCGACCACCTTGATGACGGCCAGGAAGCTTCCCGACTGGTCTCTCACTGGGGTCCTCTCGTTCTCTCTCCGCGATCTCTAGCTCAGCTTGAGCGTGCGCCTGAGCGTACGCCGCCCTGTCCACGATGTCAAATCCCTATTTGCAGGGAAGATGTGGACAAACTCTCAACCTAAACCTGATGGTTGAGGGTTGCTGCCCACGACGACCCTTTCGGGGAGGCTGGCGTCGACGTAGCGGACGGCGCCCCGCTCGTCGGCGGGAATCGACCTCAGGACGAGGGCTGCGGAGGCCAGCTTGACCGCGACGTCCACCGGTTCCCCGAGGCGCAGCTCGGGCCGTCCCCAGGTTGCGCGCAGGCGGAAGGTGAGCTGGCCGCCTTCCAGCCGGACGGTGTAGATCCGCGCCGGGAAGCGCCTCGGCACCAGCACGAGCGCGCCGAGGAGGACGCGCGCAGCCGGCTCGGTGACGAACGACCCGGGCTCGATGCCGGCTCGCTGGGGCAGGCGGAACTGCGGCAGCACGACGGGGGTTCCGCGCGGGGCGCTTCGGATGATTCGGCCCCGCTCCGATACCACCCAGCGGCCCTCGCCGAGATGGACGACGGCGACAGGATGCTCCGCCACGACGTAGATCCGGAGTGTGCTCGGAAAGGCGCGGTCATAGGTGACGGAGCGGACGGAAGGGAGCGCCTCGAGATCCCGGACGAGCCCGGCACCGTCGAGCGCGACAAGGCTCTTCCCGGTCACCGGCTCCGCCGCCGCCTCCACAGCGCGGCGGACATCAGCGGGGGCGCCCCAGACCTCGATCGACCGCACGGCGAACACCGGCGTCTCGCGCGCGCCGACATACAGGAGCGCAAGCGCAGCCACACCGGCCGCGGCGATCGCGGCCGCGCGGCGCCACGGGACGGAGAGGCCGCCCCGGACCGAGCGCGAATGAACGAGCGCGAGCCGGCCCACGAAGCAGAGTTCGGCGCGGCCGGGCGGCGTCCTACCCCGGGAAGGGCGGGACCTCGATCGCGCCGAGGAGCTGCACCTCCGGCTCGAGGCGGACACCGAACTGCTCGAGCGCACGCCGGCGCGCCTCCGCGATGAGGGCGATCGCCTCGCCCGACGCGGCTCCGCCCGCGTTCTCGATGAAGTTCGCGTGCTTGGGCGAGATCTGAGCGCCGCCGATCCGGTGGCCTTTGAGCCCGCAGGCCTCGAGCATGCGACCGGCGGTGAGCTCGTGGTCCGGGTTCCTGAAGACGCTGCCGAAGGTGCGCTTGTTGGTCGGCTGCGCTTCCTTTCGCCGCGCCTGCATCTCGGCCACCGTCGCCTTGATCTCGGCAGCCGGCTTCGGGTCGAGCTTGAACTCGGCGCCTGCGACGATCTGGCCCGGTCGAAGCTCCGAGCGGCGGTAGCGCAGCCCAAGCTCCTCGGGAGTCAGCCACCGCGCCCCTCGCGCGTCGGCGACATGCGCCCTCGTCAGGACCGAGGCGATGTCGCTGCTATAAGCACCGGCGTTCATCCAGACCCCTCCGCCGACCGTCCCGGGAATCGCGCAGACGAATTCGAGCCCGCCCAACTCGGCTTCCCGGACCCGATGGAGGCAGACCGCGAGCGGAGCGCCCCCGCCGGCGAGAAGGCGGCCGTCGCCGACCTTCGCCACGGCCAGAACACCGTCGAGCTTCAGGGCCAGGCCCGCAAAGCCCTCGTCGGCGACGAGCAGGTTCGACCCCAGGCCGATGGGCGCGGCCGGCAGGCCGTCCCCCTCGGCCCAGGCGAGCAGGTCCACGAGCTCCTCGAGGGTCTCCGGCCGCGCGAACCAACGCGCCGGGCCTCCGGTTCCGAGTGTCGTGAACTTCGAGAGCCGGACGCTCTCTTCGAGCTTCACGAACGCAGCCTCTGCTCGATGAGAGGCACCGCCTTGTCCACGTCACCGGCTCCGATCGTCAGGACGATGTCCCCTCGGCGTGCTCGCTCCGCGAGGAGGCGGGCTCCTTCCTCCACGTTCGGCGTCCACGCGACGGGCATCCCCGGGCGCAGCTCGGAGAGCCGGTCGACGACGATCTTCCCTGTCACTCCCTCGACCGGCTCCTCGCGCGCTGCGTAGATGTCCGTGACGGCTGCGAGATCGGCCGCCGCGAGCGCCCACGCGAGCTCGCCGGCCAGGTGGAGCGTGCGCGAGTACAGGTGGGGCTGGAAGAGGACGAGGACGCGCCCGCCGTCGGCCAGCTCGCGGGCGGCGGCGAGCGTCGCCGCGATCTCCGCCGGATGGTGGCCGTAGTCGTCGAGCAGGCGAACGCCGCCCGCATCCCCGCGGTCCTCGAGCCGCCGGCCCGCCCCGCGAAACTCCCGCAGCGCATCAGCCGCCTCTTCGCGCGCAACTCCCGCGAGCTCGAGCGCGGCCAGCGCGCAGGCCGCGTTCAGCCGGTTGTGCTCGCCGGGCACGGCCAGCTCGAAGTCGACCGGCTCCAGCGCGTGTCCCCAAACGACCTGTCCCGGGGTCAGACCCCCGGCCCAGTCTCGGAACGCCTCGTCCAGCTCGGCCGCGGAGGCAAACGTGGTGTGATGGTCGAGGTCGACGTTCGTGATGACAGCGATCTCGGCCGGGAGGGCGAAGACGGTCCGGTCGGACTCGTCGCCCTCGACGACGAGCCAGCCGCCACCCGCCCGAGCATTGCCGCCGAGCTGGGGCACCTCGCCGCCGATCAGGAACGAGGGGTCGAGACGGAGACGGTCGAGGACGAAGGCGATCATCGCCGCGGTCGTCGTCTTGCCGTGCGCGCCGGCGACCACGATCGACTTCGCGAGGGCGACCAGCTCGGCGAGAAAGTCCGCGCGTGTCCTCCCCTCGGCCTGGCCTGCGAAGGCCGTCGAGACCACCGCCTCCCACCCGTCCGGCGCCGGCACGGGCCCGCGCGCAATCGTCACCGGGATGCCGGCAGCCCGTACGTGCTCCAGGTAGGGAGTCTCGTAGCGGTCCCAGCCAGCCACCTCCGCTCCCCAGGCCTGCGAGACCACGGCGTACCCCGAGAGGCCGGCGCCCCCGATGCCCACGAACCAGAACCGCCTACCGTCGAGCGCGGGCAAGCGCGATCAACTCCTCGGCGATGACATCGGCTGCGTCGGGCCGCGCCAGCTCGCGCATCGCTTCGCTCATCGTCCCCAGGCGGGACGGGTCGGCGAGCAGCTCCTCCACCCGGCGCCGGAGGTCGAGCTCCGCATCTGGGACGACGACCGCGCCGCCCCCTTGCTCGAAGTAGCGCGCGTTCTTCGCCTGGTGGTCGGCGGTCGCGCGCGGATACGGGACGAGCAGCGCCGGGCGCCCGGCCGCTGCGATCTCCCAGACCGAGCCCCCGGCCCGTGCGACGACGAGATCGGCCGCCGCGAGGGCGGCGCCGAAGTCGTCCGTGAACGCGAGCACGCGGTAGTCAGGCCGTTGCACCCGCGGCGCCAGCTCCGCGTAGTCGCGCTCGCCGGAGAGGTGGAGGACGGCGGGGCCGTCGGCGGCGAAGGCCGCCACGGCGGCCTCGTTCAGCCGCCGCGCCCCCTGGCTGCCGCCGAAGACGAGGACGACTGAGCCTTCCTCAGGAAGCTCGAAGCGCCGGCGAGCCTCCTCCCGCGGGATCGGCCGCGATCGCTCAGGGATCGGGCGGCCGACGACTCGGTACTTGTCTCCCGTTACGCCCTCGATCGGATACGCGAGGAAGATGCGGCGCGCAAACGGCGCCGCCAGCCTGTTTGCCACGCCCAGGTGGGCGTCAGCCTCCGTCAGCGCTGCCGCAATGCGCAGCATCCCCGCGGCGGCGACCATCGGCCCGGCGACGTAGCCGCCTCCGCCGAGCACGACGTCCGGACGCCGGCGGCGGAGGATGCGCAGGCAAGCCGGGAGCGCGAGCGCGGCGGTGCCGAGCGCGCGGGCGAGAGCCAGGCCCGGACGGCGCGGGAATCCCTCGACACGGAAGACCTCCAGCTCGAACCCGGCCTCGCTGACGAGGCGGGATTCAGCGTTGGACGCGAACTCGACGCTCGCCCCGCGCGACCTGAGCGCCTCCGCCACGGCGAGCGCGGGCAGCACGTGGCCGGCTGTCCCGCCGGCCGCGATCAGGCACTTCGGAGAGGGCTGCGACGCCATGGTTGACGGCGATGTTAAGGAGGATCCCCACGGAGGCGAGCCCGACGACGAGACTCGAGCCGCCGTAGGAGACGAACGGCAGCGGAATCCCGGTGAGCGGAGCAAGTCCCATGACCGCGCTCACGTTCACAGCAGCCTGCCCGCAGACGAGCGCGGTCAGCCCGGCCGCAAGCCGCTTTCCGAACGGGTCGCGGCACCGGAGCGCGATGGTGAAGCCCGCGTACGCGAAGAGGGCGAAGGCGGCGATGACGGCGACGACTCCGACCAGCCCGAGCTCCTCGCCGATGATGGCGAAGATCATGTCCGTCGAGGCCTCGGGCAGGTAGTAGATCTTCTGCACGCTCTCCCCCAGCCCGACGCCGAAGATCCCGCCCGACCCGAGCGCGATCATCGCCTGCACGATCTGGAAGCCGGCCCCCTGCGGGTCGTGCCACGGATCGAGGAAGCTGAAGATGCGGGCCCGCCGGTAGGGCTCGATCCAGATCGCGGCCAGCACGAGCGTCGCGGCGATCCCGCTCGCGGCTGCAAGCGTCCGGAGCGGCGTCCCGGAGACGAGCAGGACGGCGCTCACCATGATCCCGATCGCGAGCGCCGACCCGAGGTCGGGCTCGACGAGGATGAGCGCGCAGGAGGCTCCGACCACGAGCCCGATCGGCCGGAGGAGCTCGCCAAGCGCCTGCGGAGCCGGCCGCCGGGCGAGCAGTGCCGCCGTCCAGATCGCGAGCGCGAGCTTCGCCAGCTCCGAGGGCTGGAAGGCGAGCGGCCCGAGCGGAATCCAGCGGCGCGCCCCGTTCACGGCGACGCCGATCCCGAGCACGGCGACGAGGAGGAAGAAGCTCGCGCAGAGGAGCGGCCCGCCGGCGAAACGGAGCCGACGGTAGTCGGTCCGCGAGAGGAGGACGAGCGCGACGAGCCCGACCACGGCGTAGAGGGCCTGGCGCTTGAGGTAGTACGCGGGGTCGTCCGACCCGAGCAGGGCGCGCGCCGAGCTGGCGCTGTAGACCATCACGAGCCCGAAGGCGACGAGGGCAAGCGTGACGAGGACGAGGAGGTGGTACTCGAGCTGCGGGCCGGCGGGGCGCTTCACAGCGCCTGGACGAGGGCGCGGAAACGGTCGCCGCGGTCCTCGAAGTCGCGGAACTGGTCGTAGCTCGCGCAGGCCGGGGAGAGGAGAACGACTTCGCCGCGCTCGGCGTCGGCGAAGGCGTCGCGGACAGCCTGTTCGAGCGTGCCCGAGTCCGCGAAGCGGACGCCCTCGGCCGCGAGAGCCTCGGCGATCTCGTCGGCCGAGTCCCCGATCAGATAGGCCTTGGCCACGCCGCGCCGGCGAGCGGAGCGGGCGAGTGCCGCGTAGGAGCTTCCCTTGCGGCTGCCGCCGAGGATGAGGCGGATGCCCGGCGGGTAGGCGGAGAGCGCGCGCTCGGCCGCCTCCGGATTCGTCGCTTTCGAGTCGTTGACGAAGCGCACTCCGTCCACCTCGCGGATCAGCTCGAGACGGTGGGGAACGCCCTCGAAGGAGCGGAGCGCGTCGGCGATCGCCGCGTCCGGAATGCCCGCTGCCCGGGCGGCAGCGGTCGCGGCGGCGGCGTTCTCGCGATTGTGCTCCCCGGGGATCAGCGGTTCCGCAGGCAGCTCGTCGTCGAGGCCGAACTCGACGCGGCGGCCGCGGCCGGGAACGGCGCCGAACCCGCGTGGCACGACGGCGACGTCCTCCTGCTCTTGGTTCTCGAAGATGCGCAGCTTGGCGGCGCGGTACTCCTCGAGGCTCGCGTGGCGGTCGAGGTGGTCGGGCGTGAAGTTGAGGAGGACGGCGATCCGCGGGCGAAAGTCCTCGATGTCCTCCAGCTGGAAGCTCGAGAGCTCGCACACGATCCACGCGTCCGCGGCGAGGGAGCCGTCGAGGCCGGTCAGGGGACGCCCGACGTTCCCGGCGACGGCCACCGGGCGCTCCGCGGCTCGGAAGACGGCCCCGAGCAGCTCGCTCGTCGTCGTCTTCCCGTTCGTCCCGGTGATCCCGAGGATGGGGTTGGCAAGCAGTCGCGAGCCGAGCTCGACCTCGCTCCAGACGGTCAGCCCACGCTCGCGCGCGGCGGCCACGAGGGGGGCATCCGCCGGAACTCCGGGGCTTTTGACGAGCAGGTCCACGCCGTCGAGAAGCTCGGGGTCGTCCGCGCCGAGGACGACTTCGACACCGCCTGTGCGAAGCCTCCCCGCGTCGAGCGCCTCGTCCCGGTCGACTCCCGTGACGGCGACGCCGCGGCGGGCGAGCGCCAGCGCCGCCGCCTCGCCCGAGCGCGCGAGACCGACGACGAGCGCTTTCTCAGGAAGCGAGGCTATTGAACCGGGAGAAGTAGGCGTAGTAGAGGACGAAGCCGCAGGCGCAGAGGATCGCGGTGGCGATCCAGAAGCGCACCATGATGCGCGTCTCCGACCAGGCCTTCATCTCGAAGTGATGGTGGAGCGGCGCCATGAGGAGGACGCGGCGCCCGAGCCACTTGTAGCTCAGGACCTGGACGATGACCGAGAGCGCCTCGATGAGGAAGATCCCGCCGATCAGGAGGAGCAGGGGCTCGGTCTTCGTCATGATCGCAAAGGCCGCGAGCGCGCCCCCGAGTCCCATCGAGCCCGTGTCGCCCATGAAGACCTGGGCCGGGAAGGCGTTGTACCAGAGGAACCCGATCGAGGCCCCGATGAGGCTCGCTCCGAGGATGGCGAGGTCGAGGTCGACGGGGTCGGCCGGGATGCCGCGGCGCACGGTCGAGAGCGCGGCGACGAGCGTCATCGCCGTGTACGTGAGGAGCGCGATCGTGGTCGTTCCCGCGGCGAGGCCGTCGATCCCGTCGGTCAGGTTCACGCCGTTTGAGGCGCCGGCGATGATGAAGAAGAGCAGCACGTACCAGCCCCACGAGAGCGGTAGGTCGAAGTTGACGATCGGCAGGTAGATGTCGGTCTCGAAGCCGCGGTCGTGGACGACGAAGCCGACGATGACGGTGATCCCGGCGAGCCAGAGGAGCTTCCAGCGGCCCGAGAGCCCAAGCGACCGGCGGCGCGCGATCTTCGTCCAGTCGTCGACGAACCCGATCGCGGCGCAGCCGAGCGCGACGAAGAAGGCGGTCAGGGCCGGGAGCGTGTGCTTGGAGAAGATGAGGAATGGGAGCGACATCGCGAGCATGATCAGCAGGCCGCCCATGGCAGGCGTCCCCTGCTTGATGACGTGCCCCTGCGGCCCTTCCTCCCTGATCTGCTGGCCGAACTCGTTCCGGCGTAAAAACTCGATGAACTTCGGCCCGGCCAGGATCGAGATCACCATGGAGATGACGCCCGCGAGGAGGACCTGGACCATGCGCGGAGCCTAAGCCTAGGCCGGGACGACGGCGACGGCCTCGCCGATCGCCTCGAGGCCCATGGCCCGGGAGCCCTTGACGAGGACGCAGTCGCCCGGCTGCAGGAGCTGGCGCAGCGAGGCGAGCCCCTGCTCGACCGTCGGCGCCCAGCGCGTGACCGGAACCCCGCGCGCGCCGTCGAGGTAGGCACGCGCGAGCGGGCCGACCGCGAGCAGGACGTCGACGCCCGCGCGCGAGGCTGCGGCGCCCACCTCGCGGTGGTAGGAGGGCGCCCCGGGACCGAGCTCGGCCATGTCCCCGAGGACGGCAACCTTGCGCCGCTCGCCCGCCCGTTCGACGAGGTGCTCGAGCGCGGCCGTCATCGAGAGCGGGTTCGCGTTGTAGCAGTCGTTGATGAGGATGCCGTCGCCGGGGAGCGGCGCCTCCTCCCCGCGCCAGCGCGAGAGCTGCACGCGGCGCGCGCCTCGTTGGGCCTTCTTCAGCGGCAGGCCGAGCGCGTGATAGGCCGCGAGGGCGGCGAGTGCGTTCACGGCGTTATGACGGCCCGCGAAGCTGAATTCGATCGTCAGCGGCCGCCCGAAGGCGGTGACCTTCAGCTTCGAACGGCCATTTTGGGCGGCGAAGTAGGAAAGGCTCACCTCGCCGCCCTCGCCGAAGCGCACGATCTCGATGTCCTCGCGCGTGAGGTAGAGGTCGAGGGGGCTCTCGCCCGCCGGGACGACCGCCGTGCCGCCCGCGGGGAGCGCGTCGATGAGCTCCGCCTTCGCCTGAGCAACCCGCTCGATCGTCCCCAGAAGCTCGAGGTGCACCGGGCCGACGGTGGTGATGACCCCGATGTCGGGGCGCGCGACCTCGCAGAGCTCGGCGATCTGGCCGACGCCGCGCATGCCCATCTCGACGATGGCCACCTCGGTGTCGGGCTCGAGGCGGCAGAGCGTGAGCGGAAGCCCGATCTCGTTGTTCTGGCTTCCCTCGGCGACGACGGTGCGGGCATGCGGCGCGCAGAGAGCACCGAGGATGTCCTTCGTCGAGGTCTTTGCCGTCGAGCCGGTGACCGCGACCACCTTCGCCGCACTGCGCGAGCGCACTTCCTTGGCGAGAGCGGCGAGCGCCCCGAACGCGTCCTCGGGGACGAGGGCGGCGGCCGCTCCGGCCTCCAGCGCCTCGTCGACGAACTCGACGCCGCGCCCGACCGCGACGAAGAGATCGCCGGGCTCGACGCGGCGCGAGTCGATGCGGACGCCGGTAATGCGCTCCGCCCCCTCGGCACGGCGGAGCTTGCCGGGCGCCAGCTTGGAGACCTCCTCGAGGGTGAGCTCGATCATGCCACGGCCTCGAGGCGGCGCAGCGTCTCTCGCGCCACGTCGCGGTCGTCGAACGGGATCGTGCGGTCGGCTAACTCCTGTCCCTGCTCGTGGCCCTTGCCGGCGATGACCACGACGTCGCCCTCGCGGGCCTCTTCGAGCGCCTTGGCGATCGCGGCGGCCCGGTCCGGCTCGACCTCGACCGGGCCCGTGACGCCCGAGAGGATCTCGGCGATGATCGCCTCCGGGTCCTCGCTGCGCGGATTGTCCGAGGTCACGATCGTCACGTCTGCGAGCCTGGAAGCGATCTCACCCATGAGCGGGCGTTTGCCGCGGTCCCTGTCTCCCCCGCACCCGAAGACGCAGAGCAGGCGACCGCTTGCGAGCGAACGCGCCTCCTCGAGGACGGACTCGAGCGCGCCCGGCTTGTGCGAGTAGTCGACGAGGACGGCGAAGGGCTGGCCTTCGTCCACGGCCTCGAAACGGCCCGGAACACCCGCCAGGTGCTCGACTCCGGTTGCGATCTGCTCGTTCTCGATGCCGAGTAGGCGTGCCGCCGCGACAGCGCCCAGGACGTTTTCGACGTTGAAGCGGCCGCGCAGGCGCGTGCGGAGGTCGAGCCCGCCGTAGCGGAAGCTGGAGCCCGCCGCGGTGATCTCGAGACCGTCGGCGTCGGCCAGGCTGAACTCGGTTGGCTCGTCCCCGAGTCCGCGAAGCTCGTCTACGAGCCGACGTCCGTGCGGGTCGCCGACGTTGATCGCGGCCGGCGGGCGCTTCCCGTCGATGTCCGGCTCCGTGAACAGCCGGCGCTTGGCATCGAAGTACTCGTCCATCGTCCCGTGGAAGTCCAGATGGTCCTGGCTCAGGTTGGTGAAGACGAGCGCCCGAAAGCGGACGCCGAGGAGGCGCCGAAGCGCGGAGCCGTGCGAGGTGGCCTCCATCGCGCAGCTTCGGTCGCCGGCCTCGAGCATCTCCCGGAAGGTGCGCTGGAGGTCGATCGCCTCGGCGGTCGTGCGGACGGCCGCGCGCCGCTCGCCGCCGATGCGATTCTCGATCGTCCCCAGCAGGCCGGGCCGCCGGCCGGCCGCGGCGAGGATCGAGAAGAGGAGGAAGGCCGTCGTGGTCTTCCCGTTCGTGCCGGTCACTGCGGCCACGTCGAGGTCGCGCGTGGGCCGGCCGAAGAAGGCATCGGCTGCTCGGGCCATGGCCTCACGTGCGTCGGCGACGAGGAGCTGCGGCACGGGGACGTCGAGCGGGCGCTCGACGACGAGCGCGACGGCGCCGTTGGCGACCGCCTGCGGGGCGAAGTCGTGGCCGTCGACCTTCTCGCCCGGGACGCAGACGAAGAGCGCCCCGGGCGCGGCGCGGCGCGCGTCGTAGGCGAGGTCGGTGATGTCGGCGGAGGCGGGATTGACGGTGCGCTCGGCCCGCACGGCCTGGCTCAGAAGCTCGAGCTCGATGGCGCCCGATTCTACCGTTGAGGAAACGGGCACCGGCGCCGATGACGCGACTGTGAGCCGCTACTCCCGCCTCCTGTTTCCGCTCATGGTCGTCGTGTTGCTGGTGTACCTCGCCTCGCAAACCCTGTTGCCGACCAAGAGCAACGGGACGAAGATGGATTACAGCGACTTCATCGCGCGGGTGCCCACCTCGCCCGACTCGGTGCGGGAGGTCACCTTCTTCCCGAAGAGCCACCGGATCGAGGCCGAGCTCGTGAACGGCGAGACGCTGAAGACCACCTATACGACCGACGCGTCCGCGTATGCCTTCGAACAGAAGCTCCAGAGCAGCGGTATCCGCTTCGACTCGAAGGGAACGGGCGACTCGGCCTGGTGGTCGATCCTCACCTACCTCCTCCCGTTCGCGCTCTTCTTCGGCTTCTGGATTTTCCTCATGAACCAGGTCCAGGCACGCAAGCGAGAGCGCCCGACGCTGGACGAGAACGTCTAGTTCGGGGGGACCTCGAGGTACTGGAGCGCGAACTTCGCGATCTCCGCGAAGGCGGGCGCGGCGACGACCCCGCCCCAGATCGCTCCCTTCGGCTCGTCGACGGTCACCAGGATGACGAGCCGCGGCTTCTTCACCGGCACGAAGCCGACGAACGACGCCACGTAGCGGTAGTTGGAGTAGCCGCCCGTCTCGTCCGGCTTGGCGGCCGTGCCCGTCTTCCCGGCGATGCGGTAGCCCGGCACCTGCGCGGTCGTGCCCGTCCCCTCCTCGACCACCTCGTGGAGCATGGAGCGCATTTGGCGCGCGGTCTTTGCGGACATGATCCGGCGCCGCTTCGGCTCGGAAGGCTGCTTGCCGGCGATCCGCTCCACCAGGTGCGGCTGCACCCAGACGCCCTCGTTCGCGATCGCCCCGTAGGCGGCGACGGTCTGGAGCGCAGAGACCGCGATTCCTTGTCCGATCGGGACGTTGCCGATCGTCGAGCCGGACCAGCGCCCCGGAGGCAGGACGATCCCCTTCGTCTCCCCGGGGAACTCGATGCCCGTTCGCCGCCCGAAGCCGAAGCGGCGAATCCAGTCGGAGATGCGCTCCTTGCCGAGAGCCTCGGCGATGGTGACCACCCCGACGTTGGACGAGTGCGAAAGGATCTGCTTGACGCTCATGGTCTCGGTGCCGCGTTCCTCGGCGTCGTGGATCGTTCGGTCGGCCACCTTGATCTCGTAGGGGAGCCGGTATTTCGTCTTGGGCGTCACGAGACCGGTCTCCAGCGCCCCTGAGATGGTCACGATCTTGAAGGTGGAGCCCGGCTCGTAGGTGTCGGTGACGGCGCGGTCGCGCTTGCGGTCGTCCGGGACCTTCGAAAAGCGGTTCGCGTCGTAGCCGGGCTCGACCGCGAGCGCGAGGATCCCTCCGGTGCGCGGATCCATCACGACCGCGCTCGCGGACTTCGCCGCCCAGCGCTCCTGCGTCTCCCGCAGGATGCGCTCGACCTGTCCCTGGATCGTGTGGTCGATCGTCAGGTAGACGTCGTGCCCGTCGTTTCCAGGCCGCGACGCGACCACCTCGAGCGTGCGGCCGAACGGGTCCTTGACGATGGTCTTCTCGCCACGCCGCCCCGTGAGGACGCGGTCGAGCGAGAGCTCGACACCGGCGAGGCCCTTGTTGTCGACACCGGCGTAGCCGACGACCGAGGCGCCGACGCGGCGCTGCGGGTAGACCCGCTTCTCCTCCGGATAGAACCCGAGCCCGACGATCTCACGGCGCCTGAGCGCCTCGGCCTTCTGGGGATCGGCCTGGCGCGCCACGTAGACGAAGCCGCGCGAGCGATCGGCCAGAAGCGGATAGAGCTTGTCCGGATCGAGCCCGAGCTCCTGCCCGGCGGCCACGGCGACGGTGCGCGGGTCGCGGATCTGCCGTGGGTTCGCGTACACCGTCGTCGCCGGAGAGCCGATGGCGAGCTCGAGTCCGACGCGGTCGTAGATCGTGCCCCGATGGGCGGGGACGTCCACCGTTTCCCGATGCTGACTCGCGGCGAGGCGGTCGAGTGCGGGCGCGCGAACGGCCTGCAGCCAGCCCGCCCGCACGAGCGCGAAGGCGAAGACGAGCGCGAAGACCGCACCGAGGAGGCGGATGCGCCGGTTCGCGACCCGCGCGGTCATCGCCTACCGGTGTCGGCGCTTCAGATCGAGGTACGTCGTGGAGTCGGGCGCGACGAGACCGAGCCGATCGACGGCGAGCCCCTCGATGCGTCCGGCCGCGACCGCGGTCGAAAGGTCGGTCTGGAGCGCGTCGCGCTTCGCGGCGAGCTCGGCACGCTGGCTGTCGAGCTGCTCGACCTGGACGCTGAGGCGAAGCACGGCGACGTTCAGCGCGACGATGCCGGCGAGCAAGACCGTGACGACCGCGATCCAGAAGACGCCCCCGGCGACCCGCGGCCGCGCCCGTACCCGCGGTGCGGTGCGGGGACGGGCAGGCCGACGAGCCGGCTGGGCGTGCGGCTGCGGTGCGTAAGGGGCCTGGGCAGGCGCGAAGCTCGCCATCATGCCTCCTCGGGCTTCTGGGCGACGCGGAGGCGAGCGGAGGCCGAGCGGGGGTTCTCGGCGATCTCCTGGGGGGAGGGACGGACGGCCTTGCGCGTGACGAGGCGCAGGGACGGCTCCCGGCCGCAGACGCAGACCGGGAGGTCGGGCGGGCAGACACAGCCCCTGGCCTGGGCGGCGAAGAAGCGCTTGACGATGCGGTCCTCGAGCGAATGGAAGCTGATGACGGCGATCCGGCCGCCGGGCCGCAGCATGGCGACCGCGGCCGGGAGAGCCCGCTCGAGGGCAGCGAGCTCGTCGTTGACGGCGATGCGGAGCGCCTGGAACACCCGCTTCGCAGGGTGTCCGTCGCCGAAACGCCGCGGGGCCGGGATCGCCGCCTTGACCACTTCGACGAGATCCGCGGTGCGCTCGAAGGGGCGCTCGCCTCGGCGGCGAACGATCGCCTGTGCGATCTGGCGGGCGAAGCGCTCCTCTCCGTAGCGGCGGAAGATCGTCGCCAGCTCGCGCTCGTCCCATTCGTTCACGACCTCGCTCGCGGTGAGCGGGCCGGAGGGATCCATGCGCATGTCGAGCGGCGCGTCGACCGCGTACGAGAAGCCGCGCTCGGGCCGGTCGATCTGCATGCTCGAGACGCCGAGGTCGAGGAG
>DASXRO010000083.1:0-7705 GCA_036506555.1 Gaiellaceae bacterium | reverse complement strand
GGTGGCGAGCACCCAGTTCCGCACGCGGTGGAAGGACTCGAAGCGGAAGATGTAGATCCAGAGCAGCGCCAGCGCGAGGACGACGAACTGCGCGATCCAGTACGTCCAGTTGACCGCGGCGAGCAGAAAGCCGCCCGCATGGAGGATCACGTTCTGGAGGTCGAGCTCGACGAGGGCGTGCAGCGCGCGTTCCGCGTCGATCACGTGGCGCCCGTTCTGCACCGCCTCGAGCGGGTGGCGATCGGCGAGACCCCGCGCGAGCTGGTAGACGAGCCCGAAGCCGAACCAGATGCCGAACTGCAGCGCGAGGTCGCTCCAGCCCCGGGGTAAGCGGCGTCCGAGGCGGGCGAGCATCAGGGCAGTTTAATCGGCGGTGGGGTGGCTCGGCTCAACCGCCGATATAGGACATTTCGACCTTCGGGAGGCCCGCCGTCTCGGCGGTGCGAAGCTCCGAGTAGCGGTCGCCTCGGGCTCGCCAGACGGCGGCGATGGCCTCGGTGACGTCTTCGTCGGAGGCACCGCCGCGGACGAGCGCCCGCAGATCGTGGCCCGCCGTGGCGAAGAGGCAGGTGTAGAGCCGTCCTTCCGCCGAGAGCCGGGCGCGCGTGCAGCTCCCGCAGAACGGCTGGGTTACCGAGGCGATGACGCCGATCTCGCCGCTCCCGTCCCGGTACCGGTAACGCTGCGCGACTTCACCCGGATAGCGGGCCGGCAGCGGCTCGAGGGGCAACTCCGCGTCGATCGCGGCGACGATCTCCGCCGCGGGGACGACGTCGTCGAGACGCCATCCGTTCGTGTGCCCGACGTCCATGTACTCGATGAAGCGCACGATCTGTCCGGTGCCGCGGAAGTAACGCGCGAGCGGGAGGACGCCTTCCTCGTTGACGCCTCGTTTCACCACTGCGTTCACCTTCACCGGCTCGAGCCCTGCGGCCGCGGCGGCCTCGATCCCGGCGAGGACGCGCTCCACCGGGAAGTCGACGTCGTTCATCGCGCGGAACACCTCGTCGTCGAGCGAGTCGAGGCTGACGGTCACACGCCGCAGTCCTGCGTCCGCGAGGGCGTGAGCCTTCTGGGGCAGGAGCGACCCGTTCGTGGTCAGGGTCAGGTCGACGCCGGGAATCGCCGCGAGCATGGCGACCAGGCGCTCGAGCTCGCGCCGCAGCAGCGGCTCGCCGCCGGTCAGGCGGATCTTCTGGACTCCCAGGCCGACGAAGACGCGCGCCAGGCGCTCGAGCTCCTCGAAGGTGAGCAGCTCGCGCCGCTCGAGGAAGCGGTAGTCGTGCCCGAAGACCTCTTTCGGCATGCAGTAGACGCAGCGGAAGTTGCACCGGTCGGTGACCGAGATGCGCAGGTCGCGAACGGGACGGCCGAGTGTGTCCGTCAACTCCACGCCGAATAGGGTAGCCCGTCCTTCAAGACATGCCTGGGGTCTGACCCCCGTCATGCCTCCAAGGTCCGCGTCTGGAAAGACCGGTGCGCGGGTCGCGCCGGCGCATGGATTCATGACGCGGCTGCCCCGAATGGACGTGCCTGGCCCTGACCCCGACCTGGCGGTTTCAGCCATGCCCGGGGTCTGACCCCGGTCATGGCCGCAGAGGACAGTAGCCTCCCGCCGTGCCGCCGCTCCTCGCCCTCATCGCGGTCACGGCCGTCTGGGGCGTGACGTTCGTGCAGGTGAAGGACGCGGTCGAGATCTATCCGCTCTTCGCCTTCCTGGCCGTGCGCTTCGCGATCGCGGCGGGCGCGCTCGCCCTGCCGGCGCTGCCGCGCGTTCGCACGCTCGAGCGGGAGGGCGCGTTCGCAGGAGTCTTGCTCGGCTTGCTCATCGCGGCAGGCTACGGCCTCCAGACAGCAGGGCTCGAGCCACGACGGTGTCCAGCACCGGCTTCATCACCGGCCTGTACGTCGTGCTCACGCCTCTCCTCGCGCTCGTTCTCTTCCGCCGCGCGACGCCGGTGCTCTCTTGGGCCGGCGTCGTCCTCGCCGTCGCCGGCCTCTCGCTTCTCTCCGGAATAGACGCCGGCTCGGCAACGGGCGACCTCCTCGTCCTGGCGAGCACCGTCGCCCAGGCGCTCCAGATCCTGATGGTCGAGCGCTACGCCACGCGCTACGACCCGGTCGCCCTCACCTTCGTCGAGATGGCGACCGCCTGCGCCGGCTTCCTCCTCATCGCGCTCGCGCTCGGGGACCTGTCCATCCCCCATGGATGGACGGTCTGGGGAGCGCTCGTCGTCACCGGGATCTTCGCCAGCGCGCTCGCCTTCCTGATCCAGGTGTGGGCCCAGCGACGGATCAGCGCGACCCGCATCGCGCTCGTCTTCTCCCTCGAGACGGTCTGGGCCGGCTTCTTCGGCTTCCTGCTCGCCGACGACCGCCTCGGCCTGGCCGGCTGGTGCGGCTGCGGCCTCATCCTCACGGGCATCCTCGTTGACGAGCCTGCCGCGGCGGAAGTCCTCCGCTACCGCCGCAGGGCGTACGAGGCGTAGGCGAGATTGACGACGACGATTGCGATGGACACGGCCACCACACCCCAGATCCCGGCCGTTCCGCCCGCCACTCCGAGCAGCGGAATCGCGATTCCGAGCGAACCGAGAGGGACGGCGAGACCGCTGGGCTGGTGCCGGCGCGGGGCGGTCCTCATGCGCTCGTCGAGGCGGCGCTCGATCTTGTCCACGAACGCCTCGACGAGCGCGTCCTCGTACTCGGGCCCCAGCTCCCGGCGCGCGGCGAGCGCCGCCGAGAGCTCCTCGCGCTGAACCACCTCCTCCGCCACACGTGTGTTCTACGCCTGTACGCGGCTCTGAGCAACCAAGTTGATCTGCTATAAAGAGACTTAGATTTTCTCAGCCAGTAGCGAACCAGACGATGGAGGACACTCACTGATGGCAAAGACGATCGGAATCGATCTCGGGACGACCAACTCGTGCGTCGCCGTCCTCGAAGGCGGCGAGCCGACGGTCATCCCGAACGCGGAAGGCGGCCGGACGACACCGTCCGTCGTGGCGTTCACGAAGGACGGGCAGCGGCTCGTCGGCGCGCCTGCCAAGCGGCAGTCGGTCACGAACCCCCAGAACACGGTCTTCTCGATCAAGCGCTTCATGGGGCGCAAGTACTCCGAGGTCACCGAGGAGATGAAGATCGTCCCGTACGAGGTCGTCGCCGGCCCGAACGGCGACGCCCGGATCAAGGCCGGTGGCAAGGAGTACGCGCCGCCGGAGATCTCCGCGATGATCCTGCAGAAGCTGAAGGCCGACGCGGAGGCCTACCTCGGCGAGCCCGTCACGGACGCCGTCATCACCGTGCCGGCGTACTTCACCGACCCCCAGATCGAGGCGACGCGCGACGCCGGCAAGATCGCCGGCCTCGAGGTGCTCCGCATCATCAGCGAGCCCACCGCCGCCTCGCTCGCGTACGGGCTCGAGAAGGAGTCCGACCAGACGATCCTCGTGTGGGATCTCGGCGGCGGCACCTTCGACGTCTCCATCCTCGACCTGGGCGAGGGCGTCTTCGAGGTGAAGGCCGTCAACGGCGACAACCACCTCGGCGGCGACAACTTCGACAAGGCCGTCGTCGACTGGATGGTGGCCGAGTTCAAGCGCGAGCAGGGCATCGACCTGGCCGCCGACCGCATGGCGCTCCAGCGCCTCTACGAGGCGGCCGAGAAGGCCAAGATCGAGCTCTCCTCGACGCAGTCGACGCAGATCAACCTGCCCTTCATCACCGCGACGCCCGAGGGCCCCAAGCACCTCGACCTGCAGCTCACGCGCGCGAAGCTGAACGAGCTGACCGCGGATTTGCTCGAGCGCACCGTCCAGCCGACCAAGAAGGCGCTCGCCGATGCAGGCCTGACGCCCGAGAAGATCGACCACGTGATCCTCGTCGGCGGCATGACCCGCATGCCGGCCGTCCAGGACAAGGCCAAGGAGCTGATCGGCAAGGAGCCTCACAAGGGCGTCAACCCGGATGAGGTCGTCGCCGTCGGCGCGGCCATCCAGGCCGGCGTGCTCAAGGGCGAGGTCAAGGACGTCCTCCTGCTCGACGTGACCCCGCTCTCGCTGGGCATCGAGACGAAGGGCGGCGTCTTCACGCCTCTCATCGAGCGCAACACGACGATTCCGACGAAGAAGTCGGAGACGTTCACGACCGCGGAGGACAACCAGCCGTCGGTCGAGATCCACGTGCTCCAGGGCGAATCGGAGATGGCCGCCTTCAACAAGACGCTCGGCAAGTTCCAGCTCGTCGGCATTCCGCCGGCGCCGCGAGGCATGCCGCAGATCGAGGTCACCTTCGACATCGACGCGAACCGGATCATCAACGTCTCCGCCAAGGATCTCGGAACCGGGAACCAGCAGCAGATCCGGATCGAGGGCGGCTCCGGCCTCTCCGAGGACGAGGTCCAGCGCATGATCCGCGAGGCCGAGGCCCACGCCGACGAGGCGCGCCGGATGCGCGAGCTCGCCGAGGCGAGAAACCAGGCCGAGTCGCTCGTCTACTCGACGGAGAAGAGCCTCAACGAACACCGTGAGGCGCTCGACGAGGCGACCGTCTCCGAGATCCAGTCCAAGCTCGAGGACGTCAAGGCCGCTCTCGACAGCGACGACGCCTCGGCGATCCGGACGAAGGCCGAGGATCTCATGCAGGCCTCGCACAAGCTGGCCGAGGCCGTCTACCAGCGCGTCCAGTCGGACCAGCAAGCGACTGCTAACGCATCCGCGTCCAGTGAGACGGACGGCGCCTCCACGGCCGACGAGGAAGTCGTCGAAGAGGCCGACTACGAGGTCATCGACGAGGAAGCCAAGAAGTCCTAAGCGATGACCGAAAAGGCCGAAAGAAAGCCCACCCGGACCGAGCTCGAAGAGCAGGTTTCCTCTCTCGAGGAGCGGCTAGCGCTCCTCGAGAAGGCACGGGATGAGCATCTCGACGATCTGAAGCGGGTCGCGGCCGAGTTCGAGAATTACCGCAAGCGGGTCGCGCGCGACCGGGAGAGCCTGGCCGCGCGGGCCCACGAGCGGCTCGTGAAGGAGCTCCTGCCGGTGCTCGACGATCTCGAGCGAGCGCTGCAGGCCGCCGAGGAGCACCAGGAAGCCAAGCTGGAGGAAGGCGTGCGGCTCGTCCAGCGCGAGCTCACGGAGGCTCTCGCCAAGGAGGGCCTGGTCGAGATCGAGACCAACGGCCGCTTCGATCCCCACGTCCACGAGGCGCTCCTCACGCAGCCCTCCGAGAAGGACGAGGGGGCGATCCTGGAGGTTCTCCAGAAGGGCTACCGGCTCGGCGACCGCGTTCTGCGGCCGGCGCGGGTCGTCATCTCGCAGGGCGAATGAAAGATCTCTACGAAATCCTCGGCGTGTCCAAGTCGGCGTCGCCGGACGAGATCAAGAAGTCCTATCGCAAGCTCGCGCGTCAGTACCACCCGGACAAGAACGCGGGCGACAAGGAGGCGGAAGAGCGCTTCAAGGAGGTGCAGGCCGCCTACGACGTCCTTTCCGACCCCGACAAGCGCAAGCAGTACGACCAGGTCGGGCCGCGGATCTTCAGCGGCGCCGGAGCACCCGGAGGGGGCAACTTCCAGTGGTCGGGGA
Organism: Gaiellaceae bacterium; assembly: GCA_036506555.1. Classification (GTDB taxonomy): domain Bacteria; phylum Actinomycetota; class Thermoleophilia; order Gaiellales; family Gaiellaceae; genus JAIBJP01. The sequence goes on along the minus strand of DASXRO010000083.1, from coordinate 2,123 downwards.
ACCTCGGCGACCTGGGAGACCTGTCGGACCTCTTCGGCGGGCTCTTCGAGGGCTTCGGCGGGCGCCGGACGGCTTCGGCCCGCACGCGCTCTCGCGGCGAGCGGGGCCGGGACGTCGAGGTGGTCGTCAATCTCTCCTTCGAGGACTCGCTCAAGGGTCTGACGACCAAGATCCCCGTCGACCTCGAGACCGCCTGCTCGGCGTGCAAGGGCACCGGCGCCGAGCCGGGCACGTCCCCGAAGATCTGCCCCGAGTGCCGTGGCCGTGGAGTCGTCTCCGAGAGCCAGGGCCTCTTCGCCCTCTCGACCCCCTGTCCGCGCTGCGGCGGCAACGGCACCGTCGTCGAGCAGCCGTGCCGCAAGTGCAAGGGCTCCGGCCGCGAGCGCCGGACGAAGCGCTACACGGTCAAGATCCCCGCCGGGGTCAAGGACGGCACGCAGATTCGCCTCAAAGGCAAAGGGGAGGCGGGCTACGCCGGCGGGCCGCCCGGGGACCTCATCGTGGTCACGCGGGTGACTCCCTCGCCGATCTTCCAGCGCAAGGGCGCCGACCTCGTCATCGAGGTGCCGGTCACCTATGCGGAGGCCGCGCTTGGTGCAACGGTCGAGATTCCGACTCCCGAAGGACGCATCTCGCTGAAGGTTCCAGCGGGCTCGCAGGACGGGAAGCTCCTGCGCGTCCGGGGCCGCGGCGCGCCGAAGTTGAACGGCAGCGGCAAGGGCGACCTGCTCGCACGCCTGCGCGTCGTCGTGCCCACGAAGCTCACGAAGGCCGAGCGCGAGGCGCTCGAGAACTTCCAGAAGGTCTCGCGGGAGGATCCGAGAGAGAAGGTGTTCTCGTGAGCATGCGGCGCCTGCGCATCGGGGCGATGGGCGCGCTCGCCCTGGCCATCGTCCTCTTCGTCACCGGTGTCGGCGTGCTTCGCTGGATCTCGACTGCGCTCGTGCTCGCGAGCATCCCCGTGCTCACCTGGACGCTCTTTCACCCGTCGCAGAGGGACGCATGATGGACGACCGTCCGCGCTACATGATCTCGATCGCCGCCGAGCTCGTCGGCATGCACCCGCAGACGCTGCGCATCTACGAGGCGAAGGGCCTCGTGCGCCCCAAGCGCACCCCCGGGAACACGCGCCTCTACTCCGAGGCCGACCTCGAGCGCCTCCGTCTCATCCAGCGGCTCACCACCGAGCTCGGGCTCAACCTCGCCGGGGTGGACACGGTTCTCCGCCTCGAGGACGAGCTCGGGAAGATGCGCACCCGCCTCGACCGGATGGAGCGCGAGATGCGCGAGCGGATCCGCAACGTCGAGCGGCAGTACAAGCGCGAGATCGTCCTCTACCGCGGCGACGGTGAGACGACCCCAGAGAGGCGAAGTTGGACTTCCAGAAGCTGACCCTCAAGTCGCAGGAAGCCGTCGCTGCGGCGATGGAGCTTGCTCGCCGGCGCGGGAACCCCGAGGTCTACCCCGAGCACCTCTGCATCGCGCTGCTCGACCAGGAGCTCCCGCGGACGCTCGTCGAATGGGCCGGCCAGTCGGTCGATTCTCAGCGCCAGGAGTGCGAGGCGCATCTCGCGGCGAAGCCCGCGGTCCAGGGCTCGAGCCAGCAGCCGCACGCGTCGACCGCCTTTGCGCAGGTGCTCGAGCGCGCCGAAGAGGAGATGCGCAGGCTCGAGGACGAGTTCGTCTCGACAGAGCACCTCCTCCTCGCCCTCGACATCGTCCCCCGCGACAAGCTTCTCGACGCGCTTCAGCAGGTGCGCGGCTCCCAGCGCGTGACCTCGCAGGATCCCGAGGGCACCTACCAGGCGCTCGAGAAGTTCGGGCGCGACCTCACCGCCCTCGCCGAGGAAGGGAAGCTCGACCCCGTCATCGGCCGCGACGAGGAGATCCGTCGCGTCATCCAGGTCCTCTCCCGCCGGACGAAGAACAACCCCGTCCTGATCGGAGATCCCGGCGTCGGCAAGACCGCGATCGCGGAGGGTCTCGCGCAGCGGATCGTCGCCGGAGACGTGCCCGAGGGCCTCAAGGGCAAGCGCGTCTGGGCCCTCGACATCGGCGCTCTCCTCGCCGGCTCGAAGTATCGAGGGGAGTTCGAGGAGCGCCTGAAGGCCGTCCTCAACGAG
>DASXRO010000082.1:0-6335 GCA_036506555.1 Gaiellaceae bacterium | reverse complement strand
CGCGCCCGCTCGGCCTGGCGCTCGACGATATCCCGCCGCTCCTCGGCGAGTCGACGCTCCTGCTCGCTCAGCTGATGGCTCGCGTTCGCGCGCTCGCGGGCCATCATCCGCTCCATCTCGAGCGTCCGCTCGTGCATCTCGGTCTCGACGAAGTTGAACAACTGTGTCCGTGCCTCGTCGCTCAGGCGCTCGAGCTCCCGGACGCGGCGAAAGCCGCGCGCGAGCCCGATGAGCCCGAGCTCGGCGGCGGCAGCCGCTGCGAGGCCGCCGGCCGCGAGGACGAGGGGCTCCGTGCCCGTAAAGCGGTCGGCGAGGTTGACGCCGAGCGCGGCCGCCGCCGCCACCGCCCCGACGGCAAGCAGGACGGTGAGCGCGACGAGCGGGCGCTCGCGGGCGCGCCCGAGGGCGAACACGACGAACGACAGAGCGACGGCCAGGAAGCCTGCGGCAAAGGCGAGTTCGAGCCCGAGCGCCATCCGCCAATCCTACGACGGAAGCCGCGAAGCGCGAGGAGCGGGCGGCGGGGTGGCCGAAAAGCGGCGCAGGGCCGCCTGGGCCACGCGCCCGGCGAGAATGTCGGACGAGACGCCCGCCGCGACCCCGTTCCAGGTCATGACCGTGACGACGAATGCACCGCCGTGCCAGAAGACCAGGCCGCTGTCGTGGCGCGCGTGGATGATCCAGCCCGCCTTGTGGAGGACGGCCACGTCGCTACGCGTGCCGATGTAGCGGTCGATCTTCCCCGGATCGCGCACGTGGGCGAGGACGTACAGCATGTAGCGCGCATCCGCGGCCGTGAAGTGCCCGGCGAGCCCTAGGAGCGCTCCCTGCCCCGCCGCGGCTCGATGGAGGTAGCGGTGGATGCGGGCGAGATCCCAGGCCGACGTGTACTTCCCGAAGGTGTAGTACGGCGGCTGGCTCTCGACCCGGAGCGGAATGGGGCGTGTCGAGGCCGTGCCGAGGATGTAGCCGCCCCACATGCGGGAATCGTTCAGGTGCAGCGCGCGGAGAGTGGCGGAGACCCGGTCTGCGCCGGCGTACACCGAGCCGCCGAGCCATATCTCGAGATTGTTCGCCGCCAGGTTGTCCGAGTACACCAGCATCCTCCAGAAGAGGGTCGCCAGCCGGGTTCCGGGTTTCGGCAGGCCGCGAAGCACCCGCAACACCTCGATGGCGATGCCGAGCTTCAGCGTGGAGGCTGCCTGGAAGCGGGCGCGCGCGTTCCAGGCCGCTCCCTGTCCGGTGCGCAGGTCCTGGACGAAGACCGCCGCCGTCCCGGGATACGCCCGGGCCAGCGAGCGAATCTGGTCGGCGAGGACGCCGTCCTCCGATCCGAGGATCGGTGCCGGATAGGCGGTCGCCGGCAGGCCGAAGACCGGCGTGACCGCTGCCGATTTGCTGTTTCCGGCCGCGTCGTAGGCGATCACGCGCACGGTGACGTCGCGCGGCGGCAGGGCGACTTGAAAGCGGAAGCTCCTCTCCCACGTCGGGGTGTCCACCTTGGTCGTCTGTCCGACCTGGACGACGACGCGGACCGTCCCCTCTCCCAGCCTTCCCGCCACCAGGCCGAAGGACGTCTGGCGCGGCGCCGGAGCGGTGATGGCCGGCCTCGTGAGCTCCGCCACCGGCTCCGGCGGCAGGAGCAGCGTGAACGGCAGGGTCATCACAGCCGCATCATGACCAGTGCGACGGCGAGCGCCAGCGTCGCCGCGGTGAGCGCCCGCAGCGCCGCTTCCTCGGGCGCCATCAGGTCACGCAGCGTGAGCGACTGCTTACTCCCGTCCTGGCGCTCGACCGTCCCGGCGACGCTCGTGACGCGGCGACGGACATCCCGTACCTGGGTCGAGAGCCGACGCTGGGCGAAGCTGAGCGCGAAGGCGAAGACGGCGCCCGCGAGAACCGTTCCGTCGAGCTTCTCGGCTGTCGCGAAGTAGGCCGTCGCGAGCGGAAAGGCGCCCCACGCGAGCGGAAACCAGAAATCGCCGTGGAAGCGGCCGCCGAACCACTCGAGGTTGTAGACGACGACGATGAAGGCCCCGGCGGCGACGAACGCTCCGATCCACGGGTCGACGGTGAGCGCGCCGACGACGCCGACGGCGACCGCGCCGGCGATGGAGAGCGCGGCGAGGACGACCAGGACGCGGTCGGGGATGCGGGTGCGGAGAGGGCGGCCGTTGAGCTCGTCGAGGGCGTGGGCCCCGATGCCCACCGCGAGACCGAAGGCGAGGAGCGCGGGCCAGAGGCGCGAGAGCGCGAAGTGGGAGCTGAGAGCGGCGCCGATCGCGACGAAGCTCAGGTGCCACGCCGTGTAGGGGACGTGGAGGAGGGTCACGTAGTCCCGCCAGCCGCCGGAACGAAGGGCGTAGAAAGCCGGGCGGGAGAGCTCAGTCTCCACGGCGACCCCAGACGACGATGCCGCCTCCGAGGCTGAGCGGACGCGCGGCCACCGCCGTGATGCCGGCTTCGCGCCAGAGATCGAGCACCCGCCCGAGCGGATAGCGACCCCAGAACTCGCGGATGCTGGGCCCGAGGAAGGTCCCGACCTCTTTCCAGCCCGGAGAAATGAGGCGTCCCGCAAGGGGCAAGCCGACTCTCACGTATGCCTCCCACGAAATTCGCGCCAGCGAATTTCGTGGCTTGAAAAACTCGAGCATGGCGATGGTCGCGCCCGGACGGACGACGCGGGCGAGCTCGCGCATCGTCGCGCCCGGGTCGTCGACGTAGCGAAGGAGGTATGTGAACGTGAGGCCGTCGAAGCTCGCGTCTTCGAAAGGAAGCGCTTCCGCACGCGCCTCGCGGAACTCGACGCTGTCGCCCAGGCGTTCTCGCGCGATCGCGAGCATCTCGAGGCTCTGGTCGACGGCGACGACGCGGCACCCGTAGCGGCGGACGAGCTCGAGCGCGACGGCTCCGGTGCCGCAGGCGACGTCGAGTACCGTGTCGTCCGGCTGCGCGTCGATCCGCGAGATGAGGAAACGGCGCCAGCGCGGGTCCTGGCCGAAGGAGAGCAGGCGTGCGTAGCGGTCGTACGTCGGAGCGAGCGGGGCGAACAGGGCCTGGGCGGCCCGGTTGCGCTCCGTGAGCGCGTCGGTCACGGGACTATTGTTGCCTCGATGAGCCTCGAGGAGGAGATCGCCGCCGCGCGCGCGGCCGGCGTGCAGCTCGCCGCGGCCGGCGAGGAGCTCGTCGGCGTCGTCCCGGCGGAGCCTGACGCCAGGCGGGTCTACCTCTGCGCGTACCAGCGGGACGGCGAGACCTCCTGGCTCGCGCTCGACGACCAGGGGCGCCCTGTGGCCGACCGCGCGCTCGTCCGCGACGCCGTCTCGATCGCAGCCATGTGCGAGCTGGCCGAAGAGAGCGCCGGCGGGGGCGACCTCGGGGAGCTGCGGGCGCGCCTCGTCGAGCTTCGCCTGACCGAGAATCCGGAGGGGATCGAGGAGGCCGAGGTGGCCGCCGCGGAGCTCCAGAACGCGATTCTTCCTCCACCTCGCGTCGCCTCGCTCGCCTACCTCGATGCCATCGGTGCAGCGGCTGCGCGGCTCGAGCAGGCGCTCGGTGAGGTCGGCGGCTCGCCCTTTGCCGAGGCGATGAAGAGCGGCCTCGCGGCGGCCGACGACTTGGCCGCTCAAGTCGAGCGCTCCTACAAGGCCCCGCTCGACTAGAGCGCGCCGCCGGCTGCGGGCGGGGCGGTCGGATCGACGCCCGCGTCCCCGACCTGCTGCCGAACGAGGTACTCCTCCACGAGGAGGATGTTGTCGGAGGCCCGCTCGACGACCACGAGCAGCGCGGACATGCTCGCCACCTCCTCGCGCTGCTCCTTGAGGAACCAGTTGAGGAACTCGCCGCCGACGAGCTCGTTCTCCTCGCGGGCGAGGGCGGCGAGGCGCGAGATCTGCTCGGTCACGGTGCGCTCCTGCTCGAGCGCGAGGCGGACGGGCGCCACCGGGTCCGGAAAGTCGTTCTGCGGGCCGGCGACCGGCGGAATCGTCACCCGCTCACCGGCGTCCAGGAGGTACTGCGCGAGCATCAAGGCGTGGTTTCGCTCCTCGAGCGCCTGCTGGTAGAAGTGCGCGGCGAGCTGAGGGAGCGTCTCTGCGTCGTACCAGACGGCGATCGCCACGTACTGCTGCGAGGCGCCGAACTCGTAGGCGATCTGCTCATTGACCGACTCGGTGAACTGAGGCACGGTGGGTACAGTAATGACATGGAGGGAGAGTTCGGTTTTCCGTTCGGCGGTGATCCCGAGGATCTGATGCGGGGCCTGCGCGAGTTCGCGGAGAAGCAGGCCGAGGCGGTGCACGAATCGCAGCGCGAGCAGTTTGCGACGCTCACGCTCAACACGGCGGTCGAGTTGACAGCCGCGGCGCTCAAGCAGATGCAGGTCAACGGCAGCGCCGACGAGCAGGCGATTGCCCTCCGCGATGCGATGCGCGTCCTCTTCCCCGAGGCCGTCGCGCTCGTGTCCGCCGCACGGCAGGGCTTCATGCGCGAGACGTAGGTGCCGCTACCCGACGGCTCGACCCTGGCGGTCTTCGCTCTCGCGGCGATCGTGCTCCTCGTCGTTCCCGGGCCGGCCGTCCTCTACATCGTCGCGCAGAGCGTCAGCCACGGTCGCGAGGCAGGGCTCGTCTCCATGCTCGGGATCCAGACGGGCGGCCTCGTCCACGTGGCCGCCGCGACCGCGGGCCTCTCGGCCCTGCTCGTGCGCTCGTCCGTCGCGTTCAGCTTCGTCAAGTACGCGGGCGCCGCCTATCTCGTCTTCCTCGGGATCCGCCGCCTGCTCGGCCGCGAGCGCGAGGACGGGGCCGACCTGCGCGGCTCGCGAAGCCTGCGCCGCCTCTTCACTCAGGGCATCGTCGTCAACGTCCTCAACCCCAAGACGGCGCTCTTCTTCTTCGCCTTTCTGCCCCAGTTCGTGAACGTGTCGCGCGGAAGCGTCGCGTTCCAGATCGCCTTCCTCGGCCTCGTCTTCATCTTCCTGGCAGTCGTCAGCGACGGGCTGTACGCCCTCGCCGCCGGATCGGCGGCCGGGTGGCTCCGCGCGCGGCCGGGGTTCATCCGCGGCCAGCGCTACGCGTCCGGAACGGTGTTCCTCGGCCTCGGTGTCGCCACGGCGCTTTCGGGAGCGCACCGGAGCAGTTGAGCCAAGAGCTTGCAATTCGCCTCCGCGGCGTCGTCAAGCGCTACGGGCCGATCACGGCCGTGAACGGACTGGACCTCGACGTGCCCGAGGGCACCTGCGTGGGCCTGCTCGGGCCGAACGGCGCCGGGAAGTCGACGACGATGCGCATGCTCACGGCCCAGACGATCGCCGACGAGGGCGAGCTCGAGGTGCTGGGGCTGCGCCTGCCCGAGGAGTCGAAGGTGGCGCGGGCGCAATGCGGGGTCGTGCCGCAGCTCGACAACCTCGACGTGACGCTCACCGTGGAGCAGAACCTCCTCGTCTTCACGCACCTCTACCGGATCGCCCGCGCCGAGAGGAGAGCCGCCATCGAGCGCGCACTGGAGATGGCCAATCTCGTCGAACGCCGGAAGAGCCGCGTGGACAAGCTCTCCGGAGGCATGCGCCGACGCCTGCTGATTGCGCGCGCCCTCGTCCACGACCCTCGCCTCGTGCTGATGGACGAGCCGACCGTCGGCCTCGATCCCCAGGTGCGCCAGGAGATCTGGGCGCTCATCGACGCTCTGCGCGCGAAGGGGACGACGATCCTCATGTCGACGCACTACATCGAGGAGGCGCAGCGCCTGGCCGACACGGTCCTGATCATGTCGCACGGGCGCTCGGTGGCGGCCGGCCCGCCGGCAGAGCTCGTCGCGAAGCACGCCGGCCGGGAAGCGGTGGAGGTCTACGGCCCGCCTGCGAGGCTCGCCGAGGTGGAAGTCGCCGCGCGGGCAGACGGGCTGCGCACACGGCGCACGGGGACGAGCGTCTCGGTGCTCGGCATCGAGGGGGCGGACGGCCGCGCGCCCGAGGGCGAGCGGCGCCCTGCCAACCTCGAGGACGTCTTCGTCCTGCTCACCGGGGAGGAGATCGCCTGATGGAGGCCACGAGCGCCACCCGGGCCCCCCGCCTCGGGCGCCTGGAGCGGCCGGCGCTCACGGGCGTGCTCGTGCGCGAGGTGGTGAACTTCTCCTCGTACTGGCGCTCGTCGACGTTCTCCTCGACGGTCGAGCCGACCATCTATCTGCTGGCGTTCGGCTTCGGCTTCGGCTCGCTGGTCAGCCGGATCGGAGGCTACGACTACGTCGACTTCGTCGGGACGGGGACGGTGGCCACGGCCGTCCTGTTCTCGAGCGCGTTCCCGGCGATGTTCGGGACGTTCGTCAAGTACAAG
>DASXRO010000081.1:0-5896 GCA_036506555.1 Gaiellaceae bacterium | reverse complement strand
CGCCGCACCTCGTCGTAGACCTTGGCGTAGTTGCCCGAGAGGAAGGCGCCTCGGTCGATGACCATGTCGACTTCCTGCGCGCCCATCTCGGCCACGCGCGCGGCCTCCTCGACCTTGATCTCGAGCGGCGACTGGCCGGAGGGGAACGCGGTTGCGACCGAGGCCACCTTCACGCCCGAGTCGCCGAGGCGTTCGAGCGCGTGCGGGACGAGGTTGGGATAGACGCAGACGGCGGCCACCGGGGGCACGGTGAGATCGGACGGGTCGGGCCTCATCGCCTTCGAGCTGAGGGCGGCGACCTTGCCCGGTGTATCCGCCCCCTCGAGCGTCGTCAGATCCATCATCCGCACGGCGAGGTCGAGCGCGAAGAGCTTCGACTCGCGCTTGATCGACCGGCGCGCGAGGGAGTCGGCGCGCTCCTCGACGGCCACCTGGTCGACCGAGCCGATCCTAGGCAGTCTCGGTTCGAGCGGAAGCTCGAAGCCGCTCGGAAGAGCGGGCGCCTGCGCCATGGAGAGAGTGTAGCCCGGCCCTACCGGCGCTAGAGGAGAGCTTGACGAAACATCACCTGTGCCGCCGGAGGCGCGCCGCTCGCCCCAACGCATCCGCGTTCAGAATGACGGGTCGCCCCCGTATCTGGAATCGATACGAGGGCTCCGGATTTAGGACCGGCTCAGAGTTCCGAGAGCGCAGACGCGCACGAGAGGGGAAACGGCGCCATCCCTGCGGGACCGTCTACGAGGCACCATGTGACTTCGCCGTTCTCGCTTGTCGTCACCTGGCAGTCGTACAGCGCAATCTCGACTTCCGTGGGAGGCTCAGGAGTTTTGCTCTCCTCGCACGAAACTGATTCGAGCGTGCCGAGGTCGCTTGAATGTTGGAACACGTCACGCACGGCTGACTCGGCCTGCGAAGAGCCGCTGCCGATGCCGCAACCCGCAAGAGCCGTAACGACAACGAACGCCGTTAGCGCGACCGCGTTCAATCTAGAGCGCGTCGGCCCGGCGCAGCCCGCCCTGAACGCGGGCGACGTACGAGCTGAGCTCGCTCTCGCGGTGGCCGATCTTCTGCTCGAGGTCGACGATGCGCCGCTCGCGCTCCTCGAGCGCCTCCGAGCGGATGAACGCCTCGGCCTCGAACTCGGCCTCGCGCTGCTCGAGCTCCGCCTCGCGCACCTCGAGCTCGAGGGCACGTTGGCGAAGTTCCTGCTCGTACTTGTCCAGCCTCTTGCTGCGCCGTTCGAGCCACTGGGACGACACAAGCGTCTCCTCCGGCTCGGCCTGGGGCTCGGCATCGCCCTCCCGCCACGCAGAAGCCGCCTCGGCCGCCCCGGGCGTTCCGAGGGCGAAGATGTTGATGTTTGTAACGGCCGGCTTTGAACGCCGCCGTCGTTTCACTGGTGGACTGGGAGTGCCGCTCTCGTCAGCCATAGCTGCTACATCGGATAATGGGCACGCGCGCCCGAGTCGCATCCCTCGGACGAGGTAGGGGCCAAAAAGCCAGTTTCTAGGAGGCTTCGACCGTCTCCTGGACGAGTGGACGCGTGTCGAGCGGCTCGAACCCGATCCGCGCCGCCACCTCCTCGCTCGAGGGGCGCGTGCCCTCTCGGAACAGGCTGCGTAGGAACTCGCCCGTCTCCGGGCGCTCCCACCAGTCGGGGCCGATCGTCTCCCGCAGATGGGCCCGGAGCTGCGCCGTCCGGATCCAGGCGCGCAGGTAGTCGGCCGAGTAGAAGCCGTCGTCCATGTCCGCGAGATAGCCGTCCGATCGATAGCGAAAGCCGGTGGTCGCGCGAAGGTTCTCCGCGTAGGTCGGGGCGTAGTCGGGCGCGTGCGCGAAGTCCGCCCAGACCTCGAGCTCGTAATCGAGCTTCGCCGCGTAGCGGCGGAAGAGGAACACGTCGAGGAAGCGCGTCGCCTCTGCGCGCTCGTCCGCCTCGTCGGGGTCGAGGTCGAAGTGCTCGCCCTGCCAGCCCGCCTCGCGCGAGACGGACTCCACGAGGAACGAGTAGATCTCGGTGAGCGCGTGGTCGCGGGAGAGGCGGCGGAACGTGTACGGAAGCTTCGGATCGCAGCCCGCGTAATGGAGTGCGTGTCCGGCCTCGTGCAGGAAGCTCTGGTAGTCGTGCAGGCCGCCTTGGGCGCGCGTGATGAGGTGGACGACCGTAGGCGGGTCGGACGCGATCACGCACGCGCGCGGGCTCTTCTGCGGCCGGTCGTCGAGGTCGAGGTGGATGTGCCCGTCGGCGGCCAGATCGAAGCCGAGGCGCCTCAGCGATTCCATGCAGACCGGGACCGCCCGTTCCTTGGCATACAGGGAGGCGAGCGGGGACATGCGGCGGAGGTAGGCAACGTGGTGTGACGAAGGCTCGGCCTCCCGCTCCTCGCCGAGGATGCGGTCGGCCCAGCGCTCCCGAAGCTCGCCCCACCTGCCCTCCTGCTCGCGCGCGGCGCCCCGCAGGGCGCCCGCAAGATCGTGCAGGTCGATGCCCTTACGCTCGGCGTTGCGCGCCACCGGATCGGTCACGCCCGAGAGCTCGACATCGATGGCCTCTCCCGCGCGCAGGAGCTCGAGCCGCTCGTCGTTGAACCGGGCGGACGCATCCGCGGCGAGCGTCCCCAGCTCCTCGCGGCCGCGATAGTCGTCGAGGACGGCCAGCATCGCCTGGGCCGAGCGCAGTGGAAGCGCCTCGCCGCGAAACTCGACCCGCTCCGCGAGGATCGCGTTCTCGAGCTCGTCCATGCGCTCGGCGAGCTCGCCGACGACGATGCCGCCCAGACAGGCCTCCTGGAGCCTGTAGACGCGCTCGTCGCCCGAGTCGCGCAGCTCGTCGAACTGGTCGCGCGAGAAGAGATCGGCATAGCGAGCGACGATCGCCGCCTGCTCGCTCGTATCCTTCTCCCCCACGCGCACGGCCCGCGCTTCCTCGGAGCGCTCGAAGAGGAAGCGCGCGAGCCGCTCCTCGAACCGGTCGGCATCCAGCGTCGTTCATCCCTCCTTGCGTGCCTAGAGACCCATTCGTTCCAGAGCGTTCTCGTCGCGCCGCCAGTGCGGCCGCACCTTCACGACGAGCTCGAGAAACACCTTGCGGCCGAGGAGAAGCTCGATCTCGGGCCGCGCCCGGGAGCCTATCTCCTTGATCATGCTGCCGCCCTTCCCCACCAGGATGCCCTTCTGGGACTCGGTCTCGACGACGAGATTCGCCCGCACATGGGCGTCCTCGACCTCGTCGATCTCCACGCCGATGGCGTGCGGGACCTCTTCCCGCGTCAGCGCGAGCGCCTGCTCGCGCACAAGCTCGGCCAGGCGCGCCTCGAGCGGCAGGTCGGTCTGCTCGCCCTCGCCGAAGTAGTGCGGGCCTTCGGGCAGGAGCTCGACGAGATCGCTCTCGAGCGCTTCGAGGCCTTCGCCGCGCAGCGCGCTCACCGGATGGAGCGAGTGGAAGTCGCCGAGCTCCGCCGCAACCGCGATCTGCGCTGCGATTCGCGCAGGCTTCAGCCGGTCGACCTTGTTGAGCGCGACCACGACCGGTGGGCCGGCGGCGAACACCCGCTCGGCGACGAAGCGGTCGCCGGGGCCGATGCGCTCGTCCGCCGCCAGCACGAAGAGGAAGCCGTCGACGTCCTCGAGGGAGGTCGCGACCGTCCGCTGCATTCGCTCCGTGAGAGCGTCGAGTGGACGCTGAAAGCCCGGCAGGTCGACGAGCACGAGCTGATGGTCCTCGCCGTTCACCACCGCGGAGATGCGCTGCCGCGTCGTCTGGGGCTTCTCCGAGACGATCGCCACCTTGCCGCCAGCGAGCGCGTTCACGAGCGTCGACTTGCCGACGTTGGGCCGTCCGGCGACGGCGACGAAGCCCGACCTAAAGCTCAAAGGAGTCGGGCAAGAGCTCGTCGGGCCGGCGAATGAGCAGTTCGCCGTCCAGCGGGAAGGCGACGCGGTCGATGCCGAACTCGATCGCCCACTGCCGGCAGCCGCCGCACGGGGAGGCCGTGACGGCGACCGCCTCGACGTCTCCGGGCCGCGCCCCCTCGGCAACCGCGCGGGAGAGCGCGCAGCGCTCCGCGCACATCCCCAGCGGGTACGACGCATTCTCGACGTTGACGCCCGTGACGACGCGGCCGTCTCGAAGGAGCACGGCAGCCCCGACGAGGAAGTTGGAGTACGGCGCGTACGCGCCGGCAGCTGCGGCCTTGGCGCGCTCGTAGAGCTCGTCGTCGGTCATCGGAAGACCTGAAACAGAATCAGGGTCACGAGCGTACCGATCAGGGCGCCCAGGGCGACCTCGAAGGGCGTGTGCACGCCCGACTCGACGCGTGTCTGGGAGACGAGCAGCGCCATGATGAGCGCGACGAACGAGACCACGATGCGGTGCTCGATCGTGATGAACGTGATGGCCGTCCAGCCACCGAAGGCGAGCGCCGCGTGGCCGGACGGAAGGCCGCCCTGCAGCGGCGTTCCCCTCCCGGTGACCGCCTTCACCGCGATGACGACGATCAGCGTGAGGACGAGGGCGATGACCGTCAGGCTGATCGGCGCGTCACCAAGGCTGTTGACGAGGCGTGCGCTCGGCCGCGCGAGCCGATCCGCCAGCACGAGGTAGCCGACGGCCACGGCGTTCACGGACGCGATCAGGACCGCCCCGGCCGCCAGGTCCTTGGCGACCTTGGCCAGCGGGTCGAAGGAGGGCGTCGAGAGGTCGATCGTCGCCTCGACCGCCGTGTTCACCATCTCGGCGATGAGGACGAACGCGATCGCAATCATGAGCGCGATCAGCTCGAGCCTCGTGACGTCGTAGATGAACGCGAGGAAGAGCACCCCGGCCGCGATGGCGAAGTGGATGCGCATGTTCCGCTGCGTGCGCAGCGCGTGGATGACGCCCTCGAAGGCGTAGTTGAAGCTCTGGAAGACGGCGGGGGTGCGTCGCGTCGCCACGGCTAGTCGAGCAGGGCGGCTTCCCGCCGCTCCATCTCCGGCCCGTGGTGGTAGCCCAGCAGGTGGAGGAGCCCGTGGATGAGCGGCCCGCGCCACTCCTCGCCGACCACTTCAGGGCTGAGGATCACGTCGCCGAGCTGGCGCGGAATCCCGGAGGGGAGCTCGTCGCGGCGGTCGAGCGGAAAGGAGAGGACTTCGGTCGGCTCGTCGATGCCGAGATGGCGTGCCTTCAGCTGCCGCATCTCGTCGGGCGGGGCGAAGGCGACGCCGAGGTCGCCCTCCTCGATGCCCTCGGCGGCGAGAACGTGACGGCAGAGCGCGTCGACACTGGTCTCGTCGACGGGCAGGCCGCTGCGGTTCTCGAGCTCGATGCGGATCACTTACGCCGCTGCGTGCCCGTCTCCTCGGCGTGGCGCTTGTAGGCCTCCACGATCCGCTGGACGAGCATGTGGCGCACGACGTCCTGGTTCCCGAACTCGACGAACTCGATCCCCTCGATCGGACCGAGAATCTCGCGCACTTGGATGAGCCCGGATGCCTGCTCGCGAGGCAGGTCGACCTGCGTTACGTCGCCCGTGACGACGACCTTCGATCCGAACCCCAGGCGCGTAAGGAACATCTGCATCTGCTCCGGAGTCGTGTTCTGCGCCTCGTCGAGGATGATGAAGGAGTCATTGAGCGTGCGGCCGCGCATGAACGCGAGCGGCGCCACCTCGATGGTGCCGCGCTCGATCATGGTCTGGGCCTTCTCGAGGCTCACCATGTCGTGGAGCGCGTCGTAGAGCGGACGAAGGTACGGATTCACCTTCTCGGCCAGGTCGCCGGGCAGGAAGCCGAGCTTCTCGCCGGCTTCGACGGCCGGGCGCGTCAGGATGATGCGCGAGTACTTGCCGCGGAACAGGTCGGCCACGGCCATCGCCATCGCGAGGTAGGTCTTGCCGGTGCCGGCCGGGCCGATGCC
>DASXRO010000080.1:0-21462 GCA_036506555.1 Gaiellaceae bacterium | reverse complement strand
CGGCCCGGCGACCATCAGGACGATGCCCACGATGAAGATCGTCACGGTCGCACCCCTTCTCGATTGACGACGGCGGCGCTACCGTAGACCCGAATGGTCGATTCGGTCAACCACGTCGAGAGCGCGGGCTTCGACGAATCTTTCATCGGCGTCGACGTCCCGCTGCCGGAGCTCGCGGCAGCCGTGAAGCGGATCGACCCAGGGGGCGCTCAGGTCGGAGGCGACCCGATGCTGCGCTATGAGCACTTCAGCATCGCGATGAGCCCCGCGCGCAAGTTGGCGTACTTCGTCGCCGTCAACATCGACGGCGCGCGAACGATCGACGTCGGCCCGCGCGGAGACGACAAGTGGATCTTCGACCCGCGCATCCCGGAAGACCAGCAGATGGGGAACTGGCTCTACGACAACAACGACTTCGATAAGGGTCATCTCGTCCGGCGCCTCGATCCCGTGTGGGGCGACTCGCGCGAGGAGGCGCTGCGGGCCGAAGCGGACACGTTCCACTTCACGAACTGCGCGCCGCAGCACTGGCGCTTCAACCGGCGCCGGGAGTTCTGGCAGGGAATCGAGACGTACATCCTCGACAACACCGAGGTTCACGACCTCCGCATCTCGCTCTTCACGGGCCCGGTGCTCGCCGACGACGACCCGCCGATGGAGGGGACGCTGGTTCCGCGCGACTACTGGAAGGTCGTGGCGATGCGCAAGCGGGACGGGACGCTGGCGTCCGCAGCCTACGTCCTCTCGCAGGGCGAGCTGCTCAAGGCGCCGCCGGAGGAGTTCGTCTTCGGCGAGTACAAGGCGTTCCAGGTCCGCGTTTCCGAGGTGGAGGAGCGGACGGGCCTCGCGTTCGGCGAGCTTCGCGAGCACGACTCGCTTGCCCGCCTCCGGGCCGCGCAGGTTGGAGTCCCGGAGCGCGTCGAGCTCGAGCAGCACGAGCAGATGATCCTCTAGCTCCGGTCGAGGCGCTCGCGTCGCTGCACCACTTGCGCGATCATGCCGCGGGCGCATGCAGATCGGTAAGCCCGGGGTGCTCACCAGCCGTGAGCCGACGGTCGAGGTGCGGACAAGCCCGTGCAAATGCGGCCGGACAGGCCCGCGGGTGCGGTGCATCGGGCGAACCGACGACCTGCTCATCGTCCGCGGGGTGGCCCCTCTGCTGTCCGCGAGGTCGTGAGCGCGTTCGCGCCGGAGGTAACCGGCCGCATCCTCGGCAAGCCGAAAGCGCCTGGCGCGAGGCCAGGAGCCGCCGCCTCCGGTCAGCGTCGAGCTCGCGCGCGACGCAACGGCCGATCCCGCGCTCGCGGAAGCGATCCGTGAGCGGCTGCGCAACGTGCTCGTCCAGACGGGGTGAGGTCGTGCCGGTCTCCGCAGGCTGAGGCGGCTCCTGAGCGGTCCTTGCCCGGGTTTACGAGCGCGGCCGGCCGGTCATATGATCTTTTGGTCCGCTTGTCTGACAGAGCCCTCTTCGAGCCGATCTCCCGGCAGAAGACGTACGAAATCGTCGCCGAGCGCCTTCTCGGGCTCATCAGCTCGCGCCATCTCGGGCCTGGAGACGCGATCCCGTCCGAGCGCGAGCTCGTAGAGCTTTATGCGGTCGGTCGCTCCTCCGTCCGCGAGGCTCTACGCATGCTCGAGTCCAAGGGCGTGATCAAGAGCAGCGGCAATGGGAGCTTCGCGGTTGCTCAGTTCGGTAATCCCCTGAACAACTCTCTCGACTTCCTTCTGTCCGTCGACGAGGCCGACTACGGGGAGCTGTTCGAGGTGCGGCGGATCCTCGAGGGCGAAGCGGCCGCGCTCGCCGCGTCGCGACGCAATGACGACGACGTGACGCGGATGGAGGCAGAGATCGCCGCAATGGAACAGGAATTGGACTCGGAGGAAGGCTTCATCACGGCCGACCTCCGCTTCCACCTCACGATCGCCAGGGCGAGTGGGAACCGCCTCATCGCGCATCTCATGGACGCGATCCGCAGCCTCTTGCAACGGTCGCTTTCCTCGGCCTACCACATCCCGGGGAGCCCGGAACGCGCCGTCGTCCTGCATCGTCTCATCCTCGAGGCGATCGCCAACAAGCGGCCGGAGGAGGCGCGCCAGCGCATGCAGGAACACATTTCCCGCGTCGAGCGGGACATCACGATGTCGGAGGACTGACGGTGGCGAAGCTCGGATTCGTCGGTCTCGGCGTCATGGGCGGCGGCGTCGCGCGGCGCTTGCTGGCCGCCGGCCACGAGGTCCACGGCTGGAATCGCAGCCCCGAGAAGGCGGCCGCACTCGTCTCTGACGGTCTCGTGCTCGAGCAGTCGCCACGGGCTGTCGCGGAACAGGCGGACGTGATTTTCACGATGGTCACGAATGTCCCCGCGCTTCGTGCCGTCGCCGAAGGAGAGGATGGGATCCTCGCCGGCCTCGGCCCCGGGAAAGTTTGGGTCGACATGACGACGGCCGGCCCGGCCGTAAGCCGGGAGCTTGCCGAACGGGTTCAGGAGACGGGGGCCGACATGGTCGATGCTCCGGTGTCCGGCAGCGTGTCGACGCTCGAGGAAGGCCGGCTCTCCATCATGGTCGGGGGCGGCGAGGAGACGTTCCGCCGTGTGGAGCCGATCCTGCTCGACATCGGTCCCAAGGTGACCCGAGTCGGCGACAACGGCCAGGCGCTGCTCCTGAAGATCGCCATCAACTTGAGCCTCCAGGTGCAAATGGTCGCCTTCTGCGAAGGGCTGCTCTTGGCCGAGAAGGACGGGATCGACCGCGAGGTCGCCCTCGACGTCATGCTCGGAAGCGTCATCGCCTCGCCGATGCTCAAGTACCGGGCTCCTTTCGTCCTCGACATGCCCGACGAGGCCTGGTTCGACGTCAACATGATGCAGAAGGACATGCTCCTCGCCCTCGAGGCGGGCCGGCAGCTCGATGTGCCGATGCCGACGACGGCGATCGCGAACGAGCTCCTGACGGCTGCCCGCGCGATGGGCCTCGAGCACAAGGACTTCGCCGTCACGTACGACGTGCTGGCCGAGATGGCAGGCCTCCGGCGCGTGGAGCGCTGATGGCGACCGAAGCCATGTCTGCTGCCGAGGTCGGCGCCGAGCCCGCCCTGCGGATGTACGAGCAGATGCAGCGGATCCGCTCCTTCGAGGATCGCGTCGACCAGCTCTACCGCGGCGCGAAGATGCCGGGCCTCGCCCATCTCTACGTCGGCGAGGAAGCCGTCGCAGTCGGCGTCTGTGAGGCGCTCCGCCGTGACGACTACATCACCAGCACCCACCGCGGCCACGGCCACTGCCTGGCGAAGGGTGCGTCGGCCGACCGGATGTTCTGCGAGCTCCTCGGCAAGGAGGAGGGTTATTGCCGCGGCAAGGGCGGCTCGATGCACATCGCCGACCACGAGAACGGGAATCTCGGCGCCAACGCGATCGTCGGGGGATCGACCGGCATCGCGACCGGGGCGGCCTTCTCGGCGAAGGCGCGGGGTACGGATCAGGTCGCAGTCTGCTTCTTCGGCGAGGGCGCGCTTGGCCAGGGTGTCCTCTACGAGGTGCTGAACATGGCGGCCCTCTGGAAGCTGCCGGTCGTCTACGTCTGCGAGAACAACTCCTACAACGAGTACACGCACTACTTGGAGACGACCGCGGGCGACATCGGACGGCGGCCCGCCGCCTTCGGCATCCCGGTCGAGGCAGTCGACGGGCAGGATGCGCGCGCTGTCTACGCGGCCACCCACTGCGCCGTCGAGCGAGCCCGCCGCGGCGAGGGCCCCAGCTTCCTCGTTTGCGAGACGTACCGCTACCACGGCCATCACGTCGGCGACGTTGACCGGGGCTACTACCGCTCGAAGGACGAGGAGGAGCGCTGGAAGTCGGACCGCGACCCTCTCCGCCTCCTCGGCGCCTGGATCGTCGGGCAGGGCTTCGCCGACGAGGCCGAGCTCGAGCGCCTCGCCCGCGACGTCGAGACCGAGGTAGCAGCCGCCGCGGAGCACGCGCTCGACGCCCCATTCCCCGATCCCAGCGAGGTCGACAAGCATGTCTACGCCGACTGAGGTCGCCCTCCCCAAGGAGCACGAAGGCTCGCGCGAGATCTCGCTCGCGCAGGCCGTCAACGAGGCGCTCGCCGAGGAGCTGCGGCGTGATCCGACCGTGTTCCTCATCGGCGAGGACGTCGCCGAGGCGGGCACGCCGTTCAAGGTGACCTCGGGGCTTGTCGAGGAGTTCGGCCCCGAACGCGTTCTCGACTCGCCGATCTCCGAGGCGGGCATCACCGGCATCGGGCTCGGGGCCGCGATGACCGGCATGAGGCCGGTCGTGGACATCATGTTCGGGGACTTCCTGACGCTCATCATGGACCAGCTCGCCAACCAGGCGGCGAAGGCCCACTACATGTCGGGCGGGCGGCTGAAGGCGCCGCTCACCGTGCGCACCACCCTCGGCGCGACGCGTCGGTCCGCCGCACAGCACAGCCAGAGCCTGCACGCTTGGGTGTCGCACGTGCCGGGCCTGAAGGTGGCGCTGCCCTCGACGCCCTACGACGCGAAGGGCCTCCTGAAGACGGCGATCAGGGACGACAACCCCGTCGTCTTCCTCGAGGACAAGATGATGTTCGCCGTCAAGGGCCCGGTACCCGACGGCGAGTACACGATCCCCTTCGGCGTGGCGGACGTAAAGCGGGAGGGAGAGGACGTGACGATCGTCGCCACGAGCTCGATGGTTTACGTCGCCCTCGAGGCAGCCGACCGGCTGGCCGAGGAGGGCGTGAGCGCCGAGGTCGTCGATCCGCGCACCCTCGTCCCGCTCGACCGCGAGACGCTCGTCGCGTCGGCGAAGAAGACGGGGCGCGTCCTCGTCGTTGACGAGGGCCATCGTAGCTACGGCGCATCCGCGGAGCTCGCCGCGACGATCAGCGAGGACGCCTTCTACTGGCTCGACGCGCCGGTCCGGCGTGCGGCCGCCATGGACGTGCCGGTGCCGTTCTCCCCGGTGCTCGAAGACCAGACGGTCCCGACACCGGAGAGCGTTGTCGAGTTGTCCCGGTCCCTCGTCGGAAAGGCATAGCGATGGCCTTGCGTAGCTTCGGAACGATGGCGGTCGACTGGGAGCAGCGGGCCGACCTCGAGCGCCTAAGGCGCGAGCGGCTGGCACGCGCGAAGGAACACCTCGCGGAGTCGGAGCTGGGAGCGCTGCTGTGCTTCGACATGGCGAACATCCGCTACATCACCGCGACGCACATCGGCACCTGGGCGATCGACAAGCTCATCCGCTTCTGCCTGCTCCCGCAGGGCGACGAGCCGATCATGTGGGACTTCGGGTCGGCCGCGCGCCACCACAAGCTCTTCTGCCCGTGGCTGGGGGGAGAGCGCTCGCGCGCCGGCATCTCCACTCTGCGCGGCTCGGTGGAGGGCCGGGCCGAGTCGGTCGTGACGAAGATCCGTATCGAGCTCGAGGAGCGCGGGCTCCTGGACGAGCCGCTCGGCGTCGACGTCGTCGAGTTGCCGGTTCTCCGGGCGCTCGAGGCAGAGGGGATCCGGGTCGTCGACTGTCAGGCGCTCATGCAGGACGCGCGCATGCTGAAGACGGAAGACGAGATCACGCTCCTGACGACGGCGTGCGCGATGGTCGACGCCGCCTACGAGGAGCTGTTCCGCGCCATGAAGCCGGGCATGCGCGAGAACGAGTGTGTGGCGCTCGTGAACCGGGTGCTCTACGAGCTCGGATCCGAGCACGTCGAGGGCGTCAACGCGATCTCGGGCGAGCGCTGCAGTCCCCATCCGCACGTCTTCACCGATCGGATGCTGCGTCCGGGCGACCCCGCCTACTTCGACATCCTCCACGCCTACAACGGCTACCGCACCTGCTACTACCGCACGTTCGCCGTCGGGAGCGCTTCCCGCGCACAGGTGGACGCGTATCGGCGCTGCCGCGACTACCTCGACCAGGCGATCGCGCTCATCCGGCCCGGCGTAACGACAGCGGACGTCGTCTCGGTCTGGCCGGAGGCCGAGGACTTCGGCTTCCCGGACGAGGAGGCGGCCTTCGCGCTTCAGTACGGCCATGGCGTCGGCCTTTCCATCTGGGAGAAGCCGATCTTCAGCCGGCTCGTCTCCTTCGACTATCCCGAGACGATCCGTGAGGGGATGGTGTTCGCGCTCGAGACGTTCTGGCCCGCCTCGGACGGCTGGTCGGCCGCTCGGATCGAGGAGCAGCTCGTCGTCACGGCGGACGGCTGCGAGGTGATCACGCGGTTCCCGGCGGAAGAACTGCTCGTCGCGGGCGGAGGGCACCCCACCGTCGGCGGCCCGCTCCCTGGCGTGCGCGAGACCCAGTCGAACCTCAACAACCCGAGCACGACGGATGCCGTCGTCGCGTCCGCTCGACTCGAGGGGGCGGCGACCGACTAATGGCATCCGAGGTGATCATGCCCGCCCTCGGGCTCGCCCAGGAGACTGGCAAGGTGCTTCGCTGGCTCAAGGCGGAGGGCGAGCGCGTCGCCAAGGGCGAGCCGCTGCTCGAGGTGGAGACTGACAAGGTCACGGTCGAGGTCGAGGCGCCGTCGGACGGGACACTCGGGGGGATTCGCGCAGCCGAGGGTGACGACGTCCCGGTCGGTCAGGCCGTCGCCTTCGTTCTCGCCCCCGGAGAGTCGGCGCCGGAGCCGGCCGCGGTCGCAGCGGAACCGCGAGCGACCGCCCGGGAGGCGCTGGCCGGAGGCGCGGTCGAGGAGCCGGCGGAACCAAGACCGCGCCGGCGGCTTGCCTCCCCGAAGGCGCGCCGGCTCGCGCGCGAGTTGGGTGTCGAGCTCGACTCGGTGACGGGATCGGGTCCGCACGGCTCCGTGCTGGCCGCCGACCTCGAGCCTGCCGGCGGTGACGGGGCCGCGGCGCTCGAGACCGGGGCCGTCTGGCAGCGGATGGCCGAGCGGGTCTCGAAGAGCTGGCAGACCGTGCCGCACTTCTTCCTCGTACGCGAGGTCGACGCCGGGCGGCTACAGGCCTGGCGAGAGACCGCTCGTGCGCGCGCGGGTTTGGAGGGCCTGACCCACAGCGATCTCCTCGTCCGGATCTGTGCCGCCGCGCTCCGCGAGCATCCTCGCGTCAATGCGACCTGGCGTGATGGGTCGGTCGTTGGGCACGAGGAGATCAACGTCGGCCTCGCCGTGGCGACCGACGACGGCCTCGTGGTTCCCGTCATCCACAGCGCCGACCGTCTCGACCTGCGTTCGCTCGCGGCGCGGCGGGCCGAGCTGGTGGATGCGGCGCGGAACGGGCGCCTCGCTGCGGCGGACGTCCAGGGCGGGACGTTCACGATCTCGAACCTCGGCATGTACGGCGTCGACGCCTTCCTTGCCGTGGTCAACGCGCCGCAGGCGGCGATCCTGGCCGTCGGGCGCATCGTCGAGCGCGTCGTGCCTGTCGACGGCGCGCCCGCCGTCCGTCCCACGATGACGCTCTCGCTGTCCTTCGACCACCGCGTCGTCGACGGGGCGCGAGGAGCGCAGTTCCTCGACACCGTGGCGGAGCTCATCGAAGAGCCTGCCGGGCTGGTGGACTAGTGAGCGCGGCCTTCAACCCGTGCCGGAGGGCTTCGTCCGAGCAGAAGGAGGGAGAGAGTCGCTGAGAGACGCCAATGATCCTGTAACGAGCAAACGACGAGGGTAGGGAGGTCTTTCGCATGGTTCCTAGGCTTGGTCGGCTGATCGCCCTCCTGGCAGCGGCGCTCCTCGCGCTCGCCGCAGCCGGCTGCGGCGGGAGCGAGAGCACGGGCGGAGGAGGGACTGGCACCGGCGGGCAGGCGAGCGGCGAGCCGATCAAGATCGGCGCCTCGCTGCCGCTCACGGGCGACTTCTCCGAGCCGGGGGTCGCAGCAAAGCAGGGCTACGAGGTCTGGCGCGATCTCGTCAACAAGAAGGGCGGACTTCTCGGCCGGCCGGTCGAGATCGTCGTCAAGGACGACGCGTCGGACCAGAACACGGTCGTCTCCGACTACAACGCGCTGATCCAACGGGAGAAGGTCGACCTGTTGCTCGGGACGTTCTCCTCGCTGCTGAACCTCCCGGCTTCGGCGGTCGCCGAGCGAAACCGGATGCTCTACGTCGAGCCGGCCGGGGGCTCGCCCGAGATGTTCAGCCGCGGCTTCAAGTACCTGTTCTTCGCCCAGCAGGCGACGGCGCAGCACCAGGCCGACCTTTTCTCACAGTGGGCGGGCGGGCTCCCCGACGACCAGAAGCCGAAGACGGCTGCCTACGTGATCGCAGACGATCCGTTCGGCGGTCCCGTCGCGGAGGGCATCCAGTCCCAGCTCGAGGCGGCGGGGGTCCAGACGGTCTACAGCAAGGTGTATCCGCCGGAGACCAAGAACTTCGACGCGATTGCGTCCGCGATCGCGGCGAAGAAGCCCGATCTAATCGCTCAGGGGTCGGCCGGTCTCGAGGACGGCGTCAACCTCGACCGCTCGCTGATCAAGGTGGGCTACGGCCCGAAGCAGTTCTTCCAGGCCTCGACGCCCTCATTCGCCGACCAGTTCTCGAACGCGATCGGCATAGACAACACGGAAGGCATCTTCTACGCCGTCAGCTATCACGTCGACGCACCGACGCCCGGCAACGAGGAGTTCCTGAAGGCGTATCGAGCGAAGTACGGCGGTGATCCGCCCGAGGACGCGGCGGACGGCTACGCGGCCGCGCAGGTGCTCCAGGCCGCGGTCGAGGCCGTCGGCTCGATCGACGATCAGCAGGCGCTCGCCGACTGGCTGCACCAGAACGAGGTGGACACGATCCTGGGCACGCTCAGCTGGGATGACACGGGCGCTCCCGAGCAGGCGTTCCTCCTCGCACAGTGGCAGAAAGGCGACGAGGAGATCGTGCTGCCGGAGGAGTCGGCAACCACGGACACGATCGTCAACCCGAAACCGGATTGGACGAAGTAGCCACGAAGCGAAGCAGGGGCGGGGAAGGGCTTCCCCGCCCCTGCTGCCCAGGGGCTCGCTGGTGACCCAGCTCGTCCAGGCCATCGTCCTCGGCCTGCTGATCGGGGGCGTCTACGCGCTGCTCGCCTCCGGTCTGACGCTGATCTTCGGGGTCATGGACGTGATCAACGTCGCGCAAGGGGCACTCCTGATCTTCGCCGCCTTCCTCACGTGGTGGTTCTGGAAGGAGGCTGGGATCGATCCTCTCCTCGGCGTCCTGATCACGACGCCGATCATGTTCGTCATCGGCTGGCTGCTGTACCGCGGCGCGATCCAGTGGATCTCGGGCCGGCCTGCGTCGACCTCGGTACTCCTGACGTTCGCGCTCGCCCTCGTGATCGAAGGGGTCATGGGCATTGTCTGGTCCACGACGTCGCACTCGACGACGCCCGGCTACTTCGCGTCGTCCTATCGGCTCGGCGACTTCTACTTCCCCAAGGCGCAGGTCTACGGCTGCCTCATCGCTCTCGGCGTGCTCGTCGCGCTATACGCGCTTCTGCGCTACAGCTGGCTCGGGCGGGCGATCCGCGCGGTTTCCGAGAACATCTCGTCGGCCCGTCTCGTCGGCGTGAACCCCCGAAAGGTCGCTGCGCTCACGTTCTCGATCGGCGTGGCGACGACCGGAGCCGGCGGGGCGATCGTCAGCGTCCTCTACCCGTTCATCCCGGGCTCCCACTACGTTTGGATCTCCCGGCTCCTCGGCATCATCGTCCTCGGCGGGATGGGCAGCCTCCCGGGGGCCGTCATCGGCGCGCTGGCCATGGGCGTCTCGGAGACGCTGACCGCCGTTTACATCTCGCCACGCTGGGCGACGATGGTTCCCTACGCGGTGATCATCGTCGTCCTGCTCGCACGGCCACAGGGCATCATGGGCGTGAAGCTTCGCGAGGACGTGGTCGTGTGAGGGCCTGGGCTGCGCGGCACTTCTGGCACGCCGTCATCGCCGTCGCGGCGATCGGGCTGCTCGCCTATCCCCTCGTCTCGGACGACCTCTACTACCAGAACATGATCATCTTCTCCGCGCTGCTCGCCGTCATGGCGAGCGGGTGGAACATCATCTCGGGCTTCGCGGGCTACGTCTCGCTCGGACACAGCGCGTTCCTCGGCATCGGCGCCTACACGACCGCGCTCTTCTCCGTCCGCGTCTTCGAGGGCGCTTCCCCGTTTTGGTTCGTCCCCGTCTCGGCAGTCGTGGCCGGCATCTTCGCCGCCGCCGTCGGCTCCGTCCTCATGAGAACCCGCGGACACGCGTTCGTGATTCTCACGATCGCATTCCTGTTCGTCATGCAGCTCGTGACCCTCAACTGGTCGGAGCTGACGAACGGAAACCACGGGCTGACGTTGCCGCTGCCGATGTGGGACATCGCCTATCAGAATTGGCCCTTCTACTATCCGCTGCTCGGTCTCCTCGGACTGTCCGTTTTCGTTTCCTGGTGGATCCGCCGCACGAAGTTCGGCATGGGGCTCATCGCGATCCGCGAGGACGAGAACAAGGCGGCGAGCGTCGGCATCAACACCCCCGTCTACAAGGTGCTGGCCTTCGTGGCGAGCGCGGTCTTCATCGGCGCGGCCGGGGGCATCTACGCCTACTACCTCACGTTCATCGACCCGCGCGGGATGTTCCGCATCATCGTCAGCGTCCAGATCGTGCTCGCTGCGCTCCTCGGGGGGCGTGGGACCATCTGGGGGCCGGTGCTCGGCGCCTTCATCTTCGAGCCGCTCAACGAGGTGACGAACACCGAGATCGGTGGCGGGCCGTGGCGGCTCGTGTTCTACGGCCTGCTCCTCGCCGTAATCGTCCTCGTCCTGCCACGAGGGATCATTCCCTCGCTCCAAGAGATCTGGACGCGCCGCCGCCAGGCGGGGACGGCCGCCGCGGTCGGGGCGAGGCTCGAGCGTCCCGTGCGCGTCGTGAAGCGCACGCCGGCGCCCGCAGCGCGTTCGGGGCATCTCCTGCTCGAGGTGCGAGGGGTCGAGAAGCGCTTCGGCGGCGTCCGGGCGCTCGACGGCTGCTCGGTCTCGGTCGCGGAGGGGACGATCACTGGGCTGATCGGCCCGAACGGCTCCGGCAAGACGACGCTCTTCAACGTGGTCGACGGGACGATGTCGCTCGAGGCCGGCGAGGTCGTCTTCGCCGGCGAGCGGATCGACCGACTCGAGCCCTGGGAGCGTGCGCACCGCGGCATCGGGCGAACCTTCCAGATCACCCGGCTCTTCCGCGACATGACCGTGCTCGAGAACATCGTCGCGCCCCTGTCCTCCTTCTCCTGGCGCCAGCTGGGCGCGGACGCGGTCAGCGGGCCCGAGGCGGCGCGGGCGCGCGAGCTCATCGAGTTTGTCGGCATGGGTCCCTTTGCCGATCACCGCGCGGGCTCGCTCTCGTTCGGTCAGCAGAAGCTCGTCGAGCTCGCGCAGGTGCTGATGCTCGACCCCCGCCTGATCATGCTCGATGAACCGGCCGGCGGTATCAATCCCACGCTGATCGACCAGATAGCCGAGATGATCCGCGAGCTCAACCGTGAAGGGAAGACCTTCCTCATCGTCGAGCACAACATGCCGCTCGTCCTCGGTCTCTGCGACCCCATCCAGGTGCTCGCCCGCGGCTCCTGCATCTTCACGGGCACGCCCGATGTCGTCCAAGCCGACCCGGGCGTCCTGGACGCGTACCTCGGCGAGGACTTCGCGGTCGAGCAGAAGGCGGGCGTGTCGTGAGCCTGCTCGCCCTCGGCGGCGTCTATGCCGGCTACGGCGGCGGCGACGTTCTCCAGGGCCTCGACCTCGCCGTCGAGGAGGATTCAGCGACGTGCATCGTCGGCCCCAACGGGGCCGGCAAGTCGACCGTCCTGCGGGTCATCAGCGGCCTCTTGAAGCCGCGGCTCGGCGACATTCGCTTCGACGGGACGGAGATCGGCGGCTGCGAGCCGAGCGACATCCTCTCGCGCGGGATCGTCCAGGTGCCCCAGTCGCACGGCCTCTTCCCGAACCTGACGGTGCGCGAGAACGTGCTCATGGGCGCGTACGTGATCCGCAGGCGTCGCGCACTCGTAAATCGGCGCTACAGGGAGGTCGAGGAGCTTTTCCCGCTCGTCGGCGAGCGCGCCGACGAGAAGGCCGGCAACCTCTCCGGCGGCCAGCGGCGGATGGTCGAGTTCGCGCGCACGCTCATGCTCGACCCGGTCCTCGTGCTGCTCGACGAGCCGTCGCTCGGCCTCGACCCGAAGGCTCTGAAGAGCGTCTCCGACTCGATCCAGATCATGCGGGAGGCGGAGAAGACGCTCCTCGTCGTCGAGCAGAACGTCCGCTTCGGGCTCCAGCTCGCCACCCATGGGGTGGTCATGGAGAGCGGCCGCGTCCTCCTCACGGGCGGCGCCCAGGAGGTTCTGAACAACCCGGAGATGGGCGACCTCTTCTTCGGCGGTTCGATCGCCGGGGACGGCAAGGAGCTGATCGCGGCGGACGGCGGCCCTCGCCCGGCCGGGGGCCAGCGCTAGCCCTCGATGACGGGTCCCGCGCTCGCCGCGGCAGCCGGCCTCGGCTTCGGCGTCTTCCAGACGCTGAACCGCCGCGCGGTCGGCGGGATGGCCGACGCCTACCTCGCCACGTTTCTGCAGCTCCTCGTCGCCCTCTGCGTCCTCGCGGCCGTGAGCTTGGCGACCGAGGACATCGGGCTGCTGCGTGAGGCCACGACCGCCTCGCTCGTCTGGTTCTCGGCCGCCGGGCTCGTTCACTTCTTCGTCGGCTGGACCCTCCTGAACATGAGCCAGATGCGGATCGGAGCGGCCCGGACCAGCCCGCTTCTCTCGACGAACCCCGTGTTCGGCGCGGCGATCGCCGCCGTCTGGCTAAGCGAGGTTCCGGGCTTCCTTCCCTGGATCGGGATCGTGCTCGTCCTCGCGGGCGCGTTCGTTGTCTCGCTCGAGCGAGTCGCCGAGACGGGCTGGGGCGTCGACTGGCGCGACACGGCGCCCGGGCTCGCGACTGCGCTGGCGTGGTCGATCAGCCCACTCTTCATCAAGGAGGGGCTCGACGGGCTCGAGTCCCCGCTCCTCGGGCTCACGCTCGGGATGCTGGTGGCGGTCGTCTTCTACGCGGCCGTGCTACCGCTTCGCCCGCGCGCGGCGGGTGCGGCGATCGGCTCCTGGGAGGCTCTTGCCTTCAAGCTGCTCGCGGGCGTGATGGTGGGCCTCTCCGTGTGGGCGCGCTGGGTCTCGCTAGACCACACGGCGGTCGCCGTCGTGCTCGCCCTCGGCCTCCTCTCCGTCCCGGTCGTCCTGACGCTCTCGCCGCTCGTCATGGGCCGGCACGTCGAGCGCGTGAACGCCCAGATCTGGGCAGGCGCAGCGCTCGTCGCCGGCGGCGCCCTCCTCCTCGTCCTCGCGAGCTGATGGTCGTCGACGTCCACGCCCACGTGATCGTCCCCGGCCTCGGCGCCGAGGTCGCCTGGGAGGAGGGCGCGCAGGTCGTCCGCTTCGCGGGCAAGGAGATCCGCGCTGCTGTGCGCGAGTTCGTTGACCTCGACCGGATCCTGGAGGAGCAGGACCGAGCCGCCGTCGACAAGGTCGTGCTCTGCCCATGGGTTACGCTCCTCGGGCGCGAGCCGGAGCGGCAGAACGAGGCGCTCGCGGAGATGGTTGGGGAGCGAGTCGCGGTCCTCGGAACGGTCGACCCGGAACGTCCCGAGGCGCTCGCCGAGCTGATGGAGGACGGGCGACTGGCCGGAGTGGAGCTCGCAGCCAGCGTCGGCGGCGACTACCTCGGGCACGAGCGCTTCGGCGACTTCTGGGCCGCGGCCGAGGAGACGCAGGCGCTCGTCTTCGTCCATCCGACAACGCGCGGCTTCGACCTGCCGGTCTTCGACGACTACTACCTCTGGAACGCGATCGGAAATCCCGTCGAGACCACGATCACGGCGGCGCACATGGTGCTGGCCGGCGTCCTCGAGGCGCACCCCAGGCTTCGAATCGTCCTCGCGCACGCGGGCGGCGCGGTGCTTGCCCTCCGCGGCCGCCTCCGGCACGCGCACTCGTTCCAGCCGCAGGCCCGCGCGCGTCTCGGCGAGTCACCGGACGATTCGCTCCGCCGCTTCTACTACGACACGGTCACCCACGACGGCGGCCTCCTCCGGCAGGTGATCGAGTTCGCCGGCGCCGACCGCGTGCTCTGCGGGTCCGACTATCCGTTCGACATGGGGATCGAGCGGCCGGCCGAGCCCGTGCGAGCGCTCGGGCTCTCAGCGGACGAGGAGGACGCGATCCTGCGCGCGAACGCCCTCCGACTGCTCGGTCAGGAGGTGCCCTCCTGATCACGGGGCGGCAACCCCACCGTGCGGCGCCAGTGCTGCTGGCCAAGCTCGAAGCCGATCGCGCAGCCCAGCTCGACGAGCTCGGGCTCGCTGAAGTGCGCGTGCAGGCCGGCCCAGAGCGCGTCGTCGGCCGCGGAAGAGTCCCAGGCGATCGCGTGGACCCAGCGGAGAGCGAGTTGCTCGCGCTCGCCGAAGCGCGAGAAGTCGGTCACCTCGGGATCGTCCGCGAGGTAGCGGAAGCAGAGCTCCTTCAGCTCTGGGTCGACGAGCCCGGCGCGCAGGACGTTGTCGCGCATGTACCGGTAGGCCTCGTCCGCTGCGGGGACGAGCGCCCTGACGTCGTGCTCGCTCCCGGGGAGATGCGCCATCTACGAGGCCACCTTTCCGGGGGCGAGACCTCCGCTCGTGTCCGGGAGGAGCTCGCCGTGGCCGACTCCCCAGGTCTTGATCACGCGCTGCTGGCCGAAGGTGAGCTGGACGAACTGCCCGAGCTCGACGATCTCCTCATCGGAGAAATGCTCGCGCAGGCGGCCCCAGACGGCGTCGTCGGCGCCCTCGGGATTCCATACGAGCATGCTCGTGTAGAGGAGCGCCGCCTTCTGCCGCTCGCTGAAGCGGTCGGAGCGCTCGAACTCGAGGAGCTCGTCGTAGTCCGCCTCGGTGAGCCCTTGCTCTCCGCCCCGGAGAGACCGCTGCGACCCTCAGTAGTCGCACTCGATCGTCTTCGAGACGTAGACGCGGCAGAGCTCCTTGAGCGAGTGCTTGACCTGCCCCTCGCGGAAGATCGTCTTCCAGGTCCGCATGAAGGCCTTGGCGACTGCGGGGACGTGGAAGCGGATCGCCTGGGTCTCGGGCCGCGGCGTACCGTAGCGCCGCGAATGCTCCATGTCGGCGGCCAGCTCGGGATCGGTGATCGATGCTGGGTCGACGTAGCTGATGCGCGCCACGGCACGGAGGCTAGCCGATGAGTGAAACGGTCGATGTGGTCATCGCCGGGGCCGGGCACAACAGTCTCGTCACGGCCGCGTATCTCGCCAAGGCTGGCTTTGAGGTGCTCGTCGTCGAGGCCCGCTCGGTGGTCGGCGGCAACACGGCCACCGAGGAGCTCACGCTGCCGGGCTTCCTGCACGACTCCTGCTCGACTGCGCACAACCTCATCCAGGCGAGCCCCGCGATCCGCGAGCTCGGCCTCGAGGACTATGGCCTCGAGTACCTGCATCCCGACCCGGTCGTCCACATTCCGTTCCCCGACGGCACCTGGCTGACCCAGTGGCGCGACCTCGACCGCACCTGCGAGGAGTTCGCCAGGTTCTCGCGCCGCGACGCCGAGGCCTACCGGCGCCTGATCGAGGACTACGACGCCGCGAAGGCCGTCTTCGGCGCCTACCGCAACAATCCGGTGGGCGGCGCGCCGCGTCCGGACGAGGCCCTCGACGGGCGTTGGCGACGACGGCTCGCCATGAGCGCCTGGGACGTCGTGCGGACTGAGTTCGAGGACTGGCACACCCGGGCCTTCATGCTCTGGATGAGCGTCATGACCGTGCAGCCGGCCGACCGGCCCGGAACCGGTGCGCTTGCCTATTCGCTGACCTACGGCCGCCAGCAGCACAGCTGGACGCTGCCGCGGGGCGGTTCGACGGCCCTCCCGCTCGCGCTCGCGCGCCTGATCGAGGAGCGCGGCGGCGCCGTCGTCACCGGCAAGCGCGTTGCGGGCCTCGTGCTCGAGGAGGGGCGCTGCGTCGGCGTCGAGACGGAGGAGGGGGACCGCTACCGCGCACGCCGCGCGGTCGTCTCGACGATCCACCCCAAGCACCTGGTCGAGATGGCGCCGGGCGAGGCCTGGACGGATGACTTCCGCTACGGGGTCGAGACCTGGCGGGCCGGGATGGCGCTGTTCCCGACCCACCTGGCGACGACCCAGGCCCCCGCCTTTCCGGTCGACGGCGACTCGATCGCCCCCGTGGCCTCCGGGATCGCGCCCTCCGTCGACCGGCTGCTTCGGATGGGGCCCGATGCCGAGCGCGGGATCCTCGCCGACGACGACCCCGTCCTGCTCGTCGTCTGCGGGTCGGTCGCCGACCCCTCGCGGGCGCCGGAGGGACGGCACGTGCTCAAGGTGATCGGCTTCCAGCCCTACGAGCTCGCCGAGGGCGGCTCTGCCCCCTGGGACGAGCTGAAGGAGGAGGCGGCCGAGCGCAACCTCGCCCAGCTCCGCCGCTTCGCTCCCAACCTGACCGACGAGACGATCCTCGCCCGCGTCGTCAAGAGCCCCCTCGACCTCGAGCGAATGAACGCCCACAACTGGCACGGCACCTGCCACGGGGGCGACCTGGCGCCCTCGCAGTCCGGGGCGCTCCGCTTTCAGCCGCGCACGCCGATTCCCGGGCTCTACCAGACGGGAGCGACCACTCACCCGGGCGGCTCGGTCTCGGCCGCGCCGGGCCGCAACACCGCCGCCGTCCTGCTCGAGGACCTCGGCACCTCGCTCGAGGAGGTGGTCGCCCGTGCCTGACCGGCGCGTCCAGGCGGCGATCGACAACTGGGCCCCCCGCTTCGTCTCGCAGGGGGTCGACTTCAACGACTTCGAGCGGACGACGGCCGGGATCGAGCGCTGGGAGGATTGGCTCGACGCGTGGAGCGCGACCGCCGATGTTCACCACGGGCTCGCCGAGCAGGCCGAGGCGGACGGGAACACGCGGACGGCCGGTGAGGCGCACGTCCGCGCGGCCCTCTGCTACCACTTCGGGAAGTTCGTCTGGCTCGTCGACCTCGAGCGCCACCGGGAGGCCACCGAGCGGGCCATCGCCTGCATCTACGCGGCCCACCGCCATCTCGACCCGGCGGCCGAGCGGGTCGAGCTTCCTTTCGACGGGGCGACGCTCGTCGGCAACTTGCGGCGGCCGCTGGGGCGCGACGCCGCTCCGCTCGTCCTCCTCCTTCCCGGCCTCGACTCGACGAAGGAGGAGTTCTTCAACTGGGAGGAGGTCTTCCTCGGGCGCGGCCTCGCGACGTTCTCCTTCGACGGCCCGGGCCAGGGCGAAAGCGGTTTCGAGACCCATATCCGGCCGGACTACGAGGCGGCCGTCACGGCGGCGCTCGACGCACTCGGCTGGGACGGGCCCGTGGGCGCGTGCGGAGTCAGCCTCGGTGGCTACTACGCGCCGCGCGCCGCGGCGCGCGAGCCCCGCCTGCGAGCCGTGGTCGGCGTCAGCGGCGCCTTCAACTTCGGCGAGTGCTGGGACGGCTTGCCGCCCCTTACGCGGGAGGCGTTCGCCCACCACTCGGGCGCTGGGGACGAGGAGGAGGCGCGCTCGAAGGCCCTCGCGCTCGACCTCGCCCCGGTGATCGCCGAGCTCGACCGGCCCGCGCTCATGGTCACGGGAAAGCTCGATCGCCTCATCCCCTGGGAGCAGACGAAGCGAATCGCGGACGAGGCCCCGAACGGCCGCTTCGTCCTCTACGAGGAGGGCAACCACGTCTGCAACAACATCCCGTACAAGTACAGGCCGCTGGTTGCCGACTGGCTCGCGAAGGAGCTCGGCCGTGTGGGATAGGTTCTCGCCCGCGGAGATGGAACGGCGCTTCGCTCTCGCGCGGGGCCTCATGCGTGAGGAGGGGCTGTCGGCGCTTGTCCTCTTCGGGAACTCGGGCGTCAGCCGCGGCAACATGGCCAACGCCTTCTGGCTCTCGAACCATCTCGACCTCCACCACTGCTACCTCGTCGTGCCGGCGGACAAGTCGCTCGAGGCCGCGCTCTACACGGGACTCACGAACCACGTTCCGAACGCGCGCGAGGTGAGCGACGTGCCGGTCGTCGAGTGGGGCGGCTACGACCCGGCGGCGAAGGTCACAGCCCGCTTGCGCGAGATCGGCGTCACGCGCGGCCGCGCCGGCCTCGTCGGCGTGAACGCGAAGTTCTCGATGGGGATGCCCTACGCGCACCACGCTCGGCTTCGGGCCGAGCTGCCCGAGCTCGAGCTCGTCGACGTGACCGCCCGCTTCCAGCGGCTGCGGACCGTCAAGTCGGAGGCGGAGATCGCCTGGCTCCGCAAGGCGGCCGAGCTCACCGACCGCGGGATCCTCGCCCTCGCCGAGCGCGCTCGGCCCGGCATGACCGATGTCGAGCTCGTCGCGCTGGCCGAGGCCGCCTACCGCCCAGCGGGCGGCATGCCGCGCATCATGTTCCTCCGCTCGATGGCCATGGACGACCCGAACGGCTGCGTGCCGGCGCAGAACCCCTCGCGCCGGAGGATCGAGACGGGCGACGTGATCATCACCGAGTTCAGCGCCTCCCACTGGGGCTACACCGGCCAGATCCAGCGCCCGGTCTTTGTAAGGGCGGAGCCGACCGCGGAGTGGCAGAGGCTCTTCGACGTCGCGCTCGCCTCCTATGAGGCGATCCGCGGCATTCTGCGCGCGGGCGCGACTGAGGCCGAGGTGATCGAGGCGGCCGAGCCGATCCGCGCCGCCGGCTTCGAGATCTACGACGACCTCGTGCACGGTTACGGGGTCGACATCATGCCCCCCATCGTCGACCGCGACCAGCTCCGCAAGCCGCCTGTCGACGGCGGCGCCCGCTTCGAGCGCGACAGCGCGATCGTCATCCAGCCGAACCCTGTCACTCCCGATGAGCGGATGGGCCTCCAGCTGGGCGAGCTGACCGTCGTCCGCGAGGACGGCGCCGAGTCGCTCCACGGAGTCCCGCTCGAGCCCCTCATCGCGGCGCCATGACCTACGTCGGCAAGCCGCTCCCCCGGGCGGAGGACGTCCGTTTCCTCACCGGCCGCGCGCGCTACCTCGCCGACCTCGAGGTCGAGGGCGCCGTCCACGCCGCCTTCGCGCGCAGCCCTCATGCGCATGCGCGCGTGTTGGGCGTCGACATCGGTGCGGCGGCCGGCGAACCGGGTGTGGCCGCCGTCCTCACCGGCGCCGACCTCGTGGACGTTCGTCCGCTCCCGGCCGGGAGCATCGAGGACGGAGTCGTCGCAAACGCGGGCCACCCGGTGCTCGCCCGCGGTTCCGTTCGCTACGTCGGCGAGCCGGTCGCCCTCGTTCTGGCGGAGAGCCGGGCCGCGGCGGAAGACGGGGCGGAGATCGTCGAGGTGGAGTACGAGATCCTTCCTCCTCTTCTCGACCCACGGGGCGCGGAAGGTGAGTCCGTCCTGGTGAGCTGGTCGCGCTCTTCCGGCGACGTCGACCGCGCGTTCGCGGAGGCCGACCGCGTCGTCCGCTGCTTGTTCTCGATCCCACGGCTCGTCGCGGCGCCGCTTGAGGGCCGGGGAGCGCTGGCCATCTACGAGCCCGAAGAGGACCTCCTGGTCGTGCACTGCTCCGCTCAGGACCCTCATCGGCCGCTCGCACACCTTTCCCACTCGCTCGCGCGTGATCCCGAGCGCATCCGCGTCGTCGTCCCCGACGTCGGCGGCGCCTTCGGGAGCAAGGGCGCGATCGGCCCCGAGGTGGTCGCGTGTGCGGCGGCTGCGCTACGGCTGGGACGCCCGGTGAAGTGGGTCGAGGACCGGCTCGAGAACTTCCTCGCCGCCTACCAGGGTCGTGGCCTCGAGGCGGACGCGGAGCTCGCGGTGGCGGCCGACGGCCGCTTCCTCGCGCTCAGGGCCCGTCTCCACGCCGATCTGGGCGCGTACCTCTACCCGACGACCGCCGTGTCTGGGCACACGACGGCGATGCTCCTCACCGGCGCCTATGCGATCCCGGCTGCGGAGGTGACGCTCGTCGGCGCCGCGACGAACAAGCCTCCAACCGGGCCCTACAGGGGCGCGGGCCGTCCCGAGGCCGCGCTCGTGATCGAGCGGCTGGTCGAGCTCGCCGCGCGCGAGCTCGGTGTCGACCCGTTCGAGCTTCGCCGCCGCAACTTCGTCCCTCGCGACGCCTTCCCCTACGCGACCACGCTCGGCTGGGTATACGACTCGGGGGACTACGAGCGCTGCCTCGACCGCGCCCTCGAGCTCCTTGGGATCGAGGACTGGCGCAGCGAGCGCGAAAGCGCGCGCGCCGAGGGCCGCGTCGTCGGCATCGGAGCGGGAATGGTGATCGAGCGCTGCGGCGGGCTGTGGGAGAGCGCCCGAGTGACCGTGGGGCCCGACGGGGGCGTGGTCGTCTGGACGGGTTCCTCACCACACGGGCAGGGACACGAGACGACGTTCGCCCAGATCGCCGCCGACGAGCTCGCCGTCTCGCCCGAGGAGGTGACGCTTCGCTGGGGCGACACGCAGGAGGTTCCTTCCGGCGTCGGCACGTTCGCGAGCCGCTCGGTCGCGATGGGAGGCTCGGCGGTCGTGCAGGCCTGCCGGGAGCTCCGGCAGGCGGCCGGGGGCAGGAGCGTCCAGGAAGCCGCCGCCGAGGCCGGTGGTCTGAGCGCGGAGGCTCGGTTCGAGTCACCGCTTCTCTTCTCGTCGGGCGCCTACGCGGCAGCCGTTGAGATCGAGCGGGCGACAGGTTGGCTCCGAGTTCACCAGCTTGCTGCCGTGGACGATCCGGGTAAGGTCGTCAACCCACTCCTCGCCGAGGGGCAGGTCCTGGGGGCGGTCGCTCAGGGGCTCGGCGAGTGCCTCGCCGAGGAGGCCGTCTACGACGAGGAGGGCCAGCCGCGGACGGCGTCGTTCGCCGACTACAAGCTCCTGACCGCGGCCGAGATTCCTCCTGTCGCGACGGCGTTCGAGGAGACGCCGTCGCCCCACAATCCCCTCGGGGTGAAGGGCGTGGGGGAAGCGGGGGCGATCGGAACGCCCGCCGCGATCGCGAATGCCGTCGCGGACGCGCTCTCCGCCGAGGGCCTCCCCGGGGTCGATCCACCGTTTACGGAGGAGCGCCTCTGGCAAGCGCTCAACGTCAGGGAGGGATGAGATGAAGCTTACGAACGAGGTGACCGTCTCGGCGCCGCTCGAGCGGACGTGGTCGCTCCTCCTCGACGTTCCCCGGGTGGTGCGCGCGCTGCCCGGCGCGACCGTCGAGCCGGACGGCGCCGAGGGTGTCTATCGCGGCGCCCTCAAGGTCCGCCTCGGGCCTGTCGCCATGGAGTACGAGGGAACCGCACGCCTCGAGGACGTCGACGAAGACGAGCACGTGGCGAGCTTTCGCGTCGAGGGTCGCGAGCGCCGCGGTCACGGCGGCGCGAC
Source organism: Gaiellaceae bacterium (assembly GCA_036506555.1). Classification (GTDB taxonomy): domain Bacteria; phylum Actinomycetota; class Thermoleophilia; order Gaiellales; family Gaiellaceae; genus JAIBJP01. Next base: position 70 of record DASXRO010000080.1, on the reverse strand, counting down.
GGCGACGATCGTGAACCGCCTCGTTCCCGCCGAGAACGGCACCCGCCTCGTCGTCGAGACGGATCTGTCC